>CAMQRG010000019.1 GCA_947036475.1 uncultured Clostridia bacterium | reverse complement strand
GAACTGCGCAGGGTGATATGGATATCGTTCACAGCGGCGGCAGTAGGTATCTCTCTTTTTATGGGGCTTTCGTTCTATGGACGTTTTATGCAGCAGACGCGGGAAACGCTGCGGGAAGAAAACCGCTCCCTGCTGGAACAGGCAGGCTATCAGTTCCATGCGTATATTCGGAATATGATGAAGGTTTCTGATTCGCTGTATTACAGCGTAATAAAACGGCGGGATGCGGACGAGGAAACAGTTTTGGATTCCTTTCAGCTGCTTTACGATACGAACAGGGAGGAAGTGCAGAGAATTGCTCTTTTTTCGGAGGACGGACAGCTTCTGGCGGCGGCGCCGGCAGGGAAACTGCGGGAAGGCGTAGATGTTCATAGAGAAGAATGGTATCGAAGGACGCTGGCGCGGGAAGAAAATATTACATTCGGGCTTTTGGAAATCGAGCGTCTGTTTGAAACCCCGCCGGAAGAATATACTCGCGTGGTGCCTATGACGCGTGTTGTAAAAATCAGCCGCGGAGAGGGGGAAGAAAAAGGCATACTGCTCATTCAATTGAAACAGAGTGGGCTTCAGGACGTATTTTCAGATTTGCTCCTGGGCGAAGGGTCTTATCTTTACCTGACAGATGCAGATGGGAACCTGCTCTGCCACCCGAAGCAGGAACTGGTGGAAAGCGGTATTCTGGAGGAATGGAGACCGAGCGGAGAAAATGATTCCGGCCCGCAGGGAGGCGGTAAAAAAGCGGAGTATTCCGTCAATACAGTAGGCTATACGGGCTGGAAGATTGTTGGTGTGATGCAAAGCGGCATGTTTTCCCTGAATGCCTTTCAAAGCAGTATCATGATATTGTTCCTGCTGCTGTTTTTTGTGAGCGTGATGGTCTTAATCAATTCCTTTCTTTCGCGTAAGGTTTCTGCGCCCATGCGGCGTCTGGAAGAAGCGGTTAACCAGATTGAAGCGGGGGATTTGGATACAAAAATACAACCATCTGGCTTTTACGAGGTCTGGCATTTGGGAAAGGCTATCAGCCAAATGCAGGAGAACCTGAAACGGCTGATGGCAGATATTGTGGAGGAGCATGAAGCCAAGCGCAGGAGCGAACTCATGGTTTTGCAGAACCAGATTAACCCGCATTTCCTGTATAACACACTGGATATCATCGTCTGGCTGATTGAAAACGGGAAACGGGAGGAGGCTGTTGAAGCAGTAACGGCTCTGGCGCGTTTTTTCCGAATCAGCCTGAGCGGTGGAAAGAACATCATTCCGATTGGGGACGAAATGGAGCATGTCCGCAGCTACTTAATGATACAGGAAATGCGCTTCAAAAATCGCTTTACCTATTCCTTTGACGTGGAGGAAGGCGTGGAAAACTGCGGTACGATAAAGCTGATATTACAGCCTGTTGTGGAAAATGCCATTTACCACGCCATGGAATTTATGGACGGCGATGGGGAAATACACATTTCTGCAAGACGGGACGGCGGCGACATTTTGATAGACATAGAGGACAACGGCTGCGGCATGCCGGCGGAAACGGTAGAAAAGATACTGGCTGGCGAACGTGTCAGCAGGAAAAAGGGCGGCGTTGGCCTGCAAAACGTGGGGGAACGGCTGCGGCTTGTGTTCGGTGCGGAATATGGGCTTTCTCTGACTTCCGAGCCGGACGAGGGTACACAGGTGCGGATACGGATTCCTGCTGTGCCGTATGAAACACTGGCGGAAAGGAGACTGGATTCCTTTGGATAAAAAAATGAAAAAGTTTTTGCTTGCCGATATATTCCTGCTGGTGTTCCTGTTTCTACTGTCCTCTACGGATATTTTTGTGCGGGAACGGAAAACGGAAATTATTCGGATTGCGGTGCTGACAGATGCGCCTGCCGGACGGCAGCTGGAAAATTTCCGTGCAGGTGTGGCAAAAGCTGCGGCGGAATGGAATGTGGACGTCAGTTTTTCCAGCCTTGCCGATATGCGGACGGAGGAAGAAAAGCAGGCGTCAGTACAGCGGGAACTGGAAACAGGCTGCCGCGGCATTGTTCTGCAATGCGGGGACAGCCGCCATGCGGAAGAAGCATTGGAGAGTGTGCCGGTCGGCGTACCGGTTATTTTGTATGACAGCGAAGCGGACTCGGCGCGGGTGCGTGTCAGGATTGGCGGGGACGCGGAGGAGGAAAGCCGCCTGCTGGCGGACGCTGTGCTGGCGGGACGGGAAAAGGGCGAAAGCGTGACAATTGTGGAAATGGCGCAGAAAAGCTGGTATATGGAACAGCTGCATGGGCTGACGGAGGAGCGGCTGCGGCAGGTGGGCGTTTTGGTACGGCAGGTTTCTCTGGGGGAAACAGCCGCCGTCGAAACGCTGATGAAAGGCATGGCGGCGCAGGGCGGAAATATCCTTGTTTCCGGTGATATAGCAGTTTTACAGGCGCTGGGAGAGTCGAATACAGAAAGGATTCCTGTTTATGGCGCGGGCTTCAGCGGCGAGGTGCTTAGGTTTTTAGAGGAAGGCACAGTCTGCGGCACAGTCGTACACCGGGATTATGAAGCGGGATACCTTGCTGTGGAGGGAGCCGCACGTATATTGCAGGGAAAGGGCGCTGCAAAGGAAACGGTCATTGTAGAATCTGTGCTTGTGACAGCTGAAACGCTGCGCGATAAAAATGTAGAAAGTGTGGTATTTCCTTATATATAGGAAAAGGATTCAACAACATATAAATCGGAAGGTACGGGAGAAAACAGAATGCTTGCAAGCAGCTGTTTCCGGTTTTATTGCACTGAAAACAGTTTTCTGAAATAAGGAAGAATGTCTGAGGGAATTTTAATGGTAAGGAGAGATAGCTTTGGGGAAGAAAGGCAGGAGGCTGCTATGCCTGTGTCTGTTGGCGGCAGTTTTGGGCGGTATCGCCTGGAAAACGCACGATACGGTGCAGGAGCCTTTGCAGATTGGTGTGTCCGTCTATCTGGATACGGATACATTTGTGGAAAAAATTATTTCCGGCATGGAGGAGGCTGCCCATGCGTATGAGCAGGAAACCGGCAGGAAAATTGTGCTGAATATTTCTGCGGCGAACGGCAGCCAGCGTTTGCAGAATGAACAGGTCAAGCGTTTTATGGCATCTGGCTGTGACGCGGTGTGTGTGAATCTTGTAGACCGGACGAGCGCATCTTCTATTATTGATATTGTTTTGCAGGAGGACCCTTCCGTTCCGGTTATTTTTTTCAATCGTGAGCCCGTTCCGGAGGATATTATGCGCGGAGAACGGATATACTATGTAGGCTCGGACGCAAAGCAGACCGCAGTGCTTCAGGGAAGGTCTGTGTTGGCTGGCCTGCGGCGGCGGCCGGATATGGATAAGGACGGCGATGGCGTTTTGCAGTATGTCATGCTGGAGGGCGAAATGGGGCATCAGGATACCATCATGCGCTCTGAATACTCTGTGGAAACAATAGAAGAAGCAGGGATTTCGCTGAAAAAACTGGATTCCGGCACAGCGGACTGGGAGCGCGGGCGCGCCAGAATGCTCATGGAGCAATGGCTGACGGCTTATGGGAACGAAATCGAGCTGGTGCTCTGCAATAATGACGATATGGCGCTTGGCGCATTAGATGCGCTGGATGCTGCCGGTGTTTCTGCGGCGGTTTTTGGCGTGGACGCAACAGATGTTGGAATGGATGCCCTTTCTGCCGGAAGACTCTGGGGTACGGTGGACTGCAATGGTAAGGCGCAGGGGCGGGCGGTATTCCGTCTTGCGGCGTGCATTGCCGCAGAGGGCAGGGTGCCGGGAGATGTGATGCTCCAGAAGGAACGCTATGTCAGGGTGCCTTTATACAACAGAATGTCAGCAAAATAGTATGTTCTGGAAATTCTGCTGCCTGAACTGCCAGAAAAAATTGCGGATTTGAAAAAAAATTGTCGGATTTGACGAAGAAATCAAATAATTTTTATGGTAGTAGGAAAAAAAATCTATGTTTTGCTTTTGGACTTTTTGGTATAATACTCCCAACAGCGGACATTCCGCTGAATAACCTGTTACAGCCGCTGTGACGGCGGCAAAATAAGGAGGAGGATACTCATGAAAAAGAAATTTTTGGCGATGCTGATGGCATCCGTGATGGTTTTGGGCTTGGCAGCCTGCGGCAACAGTTCCCAGCCTGCGGCGGACAGCAGCGATGGTGAGGGCGATGGCGGTGCCCTTCCCACAGTTGGCGTTCTGATCTACAAGTATGACGATACTTATATTTCCACAGTTCGGAATGCTCTTCAGGCTGCGCTGGACGGCAAGGCTGAGGTCACAATGCAGGACGGCAAAGGCGATCAGGCTACACAGAACGACCAGCTTGACGTTATGATCGAAAAAGGCGTGGACGTTCTTTGTGTAAACATGGTTGATGCGAAGGCTGCAAGCGGCGTTGTAGACAAAGCAAAAACTGCTGGTATCCCTACTGTTTTCTTCAACAGAGAGCCTGACACAGATGTAATCAAATCCTATGAAAAAGCTGTCTTCATTGGCACAAATGCTGCGGACGCAGGCAAAATGCAGGGCGACCTTGTAAAGAAGATTTTTGACGAACATCCTGAATATGACCTGAACGGCGACGGCAAAGTTCAGTATGTAATGTTCCAGGGTGAACCCGACAACCCCGAAGCAATCGCACGTACACAGTACAGCGTAGAGCAGGCAGTTGCGAACGGCGTTGAAATGGAGCAGGTTGGCGAAACTCAGGTTTGTAACTGGGATACAGAAACAGCTCAGAAAGCAATGGAAGCTATGCTTGCAGCTAACGAAGGCAAGATTGAGCTTGTACTGGCAAACAATGACGGCATGGCAATCGGTTGTATCGCTGCACTTTCCAACATTGGTTACAACACAGGCGCTGAAGGTGCAAACTTCATTCCTGTAATCGGCGTTGACGCAACAGATGCAGCGAAAGACGCAATCCAGAACGGCACAATGAGCGCGACAGTTCTGCAGGACGGCCAGGCAATGGGTAATGCGATTGCTGCAGTTGCACTGAACCTTGCAGGCGGCGCAGATTTCCTTGAAGGCACGGATTACAGCTTCGACGACACAGGCGTTGCAGTTCGTATCCCTTACGCACCTTACGAGGGCGAATAATACCGAATGGTAATTGCATACAGTTTTTGACTGTGGAAGAATGTTCGCACAGTGGGGGCTTCCTCACTGTGCGTTCTTCGATAAAAGGAAGCGTGGTGAAAATGCGGTGAATGAAAATCAGGAAAAGACGACTGCGGAAGTGGTGACGCTGGAAAAAATACAGCCCGCATCTGAATTCGTATTGGAAATGACGGATATTGAAAAGCAGTTTCCGGGCGTAAAGGCTTTGGATCACGCGAAGCTGCGGCTGCGTCCCGGCACGGTGCACGCGCTGATGGGCGAAAACGGCGCGGGCAAATCCACACTGATGAAGTGTTTATTTGGCATTTATAAACAGGACGGCGGCGAAATTCGCATTGACGGACAGCCGGTACATTTTACAGGTCCGAAAAATGCTATGGAAAACGGCGTTGCGATGGTACATCAGGAACTGAATCAGGTTCTGCAGCGCAGCGTTATGGAAAATATCTGGCTGGGACGTTTCCCGAAGCAGGGCGGCCTTGTCAGCCATAAAGTTATGTTTGAGGAAACGAAAAAGGTTTTCGACGACCTTGATATTCCTGTAAACCCGAAAACCATCATCGGCAAGCTGAGCGTTTCCCAGCGGCAGATGGTTGAAATTGCAAAAGCGGTATCTTATAACGCGAAAATTCTTGTTCTGGACGAGCCGACTTCTTCTCTGACACAGGAGGAGGTTGAGCATCTTTTCGTAATTATTAATAAGTTAAGGGCAAAAGGCGTGGCTATGGTTTATATCAGCCACAAAATGGAGGAAATCCTTCGTATTTCCGATGAAGTTACCATCATGCGGGACGGACAGTGGATTGCAACGGAACATGCGTCCGATCTGACAACAGATAAGATTATTAAACTGATGGTAGGACGTGACCTGACAGAACGGTTCCCGCCGAAAACGAATGTGCCCGGCGATGTTGTCATGGAAGTGAAAAACCTGACGGGGAAATATATGCCGAGCTGCATAGACGTCAGCTTTAATCTGCACAAGGGTGAAATCCTTGGTGTGGCGGGGCTGGTGGGCAGCAGACGGACAGAGCTTTTGGAAACAATCTTCGGCATTGCCCACCATGAGAAGGGCGAAATTTTGAAAGACGGCAGGCCGATTCAGAATAAAACGCCGAAAGATGCGATTGCAAACGGCTTTGCGATGCTGACGGAGGAACGCCGCGCGACGGGTATTTTCGGCGGCATGAGTATATTGTTCAATTCCGTTATCGCAAATATCAAAAATTACCGGAAGGGAATCCTGCTTTCCAACGCGACGATGAAAACGGATACGCAGTGGGTTATCGAGAGCATGCGCGTAAAAACGCCGAGCCAAAAGACGCATATCCGCTCCCTTTCCGGCGGCAACCAGCAAAAGGTCATCATTGGGCGGTGGCTCCTGACAAAGCCTGAAATCCTCCTGCTGGACGAGCCGACCCGCGGCATTGACGTCGGGGCGAAATATGAAATTTATCAGCTGATCATCAATCTGGCGAACGAAGGAAAAAGCGTTATCGTGGTTTCCTCCGAAATGCCGGAGCTGCTTGGCATCTGCGACCGTATCATGGTAATGAGCAACGGCCATCTGGCGGGTACGCTGGATATTAAGGACGCAAATCAGGAAGAAATCATGCGTCTTGCCGCGATGTATGTATAAGGGGGTAACGTTACATGGAAGAAAAAAAGAAGTGGTCTGAGTTTCTGCTGAATTACGCGCTGTACTTTATCCTTGGCATCATGATTATCTTCGTAATTATTGCAGACCCCTCATTCCTTTCAATCAACAATATGTGGAAAATTCTGGCGCAGGCATCTACGAGAGGTATCCTTGCGTTGGGCGTTGCCGGCATGATTGTACTTGCCGGTACAGACCTTTCGGCCGGACGTATTCTGGGCTGCGGCGCGGCGATTTCCGCGTCCCTGCTGCAAAGCGTGACGTACGCGTCCCGTATGTATAAGGGCATTACGGAGCCTTTGCCGCTCTGGGTGCCGCTGATTCTTTCTATTGTAGTCTGCGTGGTATTTTGTTTGGTAAACGGCTTCGGCGTGGCAAAGCTCCATATGCACGCCTTCATCATCTCCCTTGGCACACAGCTGATTGCATATGGTGTGCTGTGCCTGTATATCGACAGCCAGGAGGGCGGTGCGCAGCCTCTTGCAAGCCTTGACCCCCACTATATTGAACGGGTAAACGGCTGGACGCTTGGTATGCCGAATCTGGTCTGGTTTTTTGCCATCTGCGCTTTTGCCATGTGGATTATATGGAACAAGACAACGCTGGGCAAAAATATGTTTGCTATCGGCGGCAATACCGAGGCGGCGGCGGTTTCCGGCGTAAACGTGGCGAAAAATATCATGCTGGTTTATCTGGTAGCAGGTATCCTTTATGGTATTGCGGCGTTCCTTGAAGCGGGACGTATCCAGTCCGTTACAACGGCAACCGGTCTGAACTATGACCTTGATGCGATTTCCGGCTGTGTTATCGGCGGCGTTTCGTTTAACGGCGGTATCGGCACCATTCCGGGCGTTATCATCGGTGTTATCATATTGCAGGTAATCAATTACAGCCTGTACTATCTGGGCGTAAATGCGTATTTGCAGTACGTTATCAAGGGCTTGATTATTATTCTTGCCGTTGCGATTGACGTTCGGAAATATATTGCAAAGAAGTAAGAAATATTTTAGTAAAAAACAATAGATTCCCCTCTGGTCTGCACAGGGAAATGGTTTATCAAAAATGTTTTGCCGGCTCCGCCGCATAAAACGCGGCGGGCTTTGGCAAAGCCCAAAGTTTTTTGATATACAGTTTTCTTGAAATAGCCGGGGGGATTTGTTATACTTGTAAGAAAAAGGAAATAAGGAAAGGAGCCGAAGCCTTTGGAGGAGAAGGAACGGAAACTTTTGACGGAGGAAGCCCTGCTGGAACGGCAGAGGGCTCTGGAGCAAAAAGAGGAAGAACTGAAAAAAAAGGAAAGCGTACTGCAAAAAGCGGAAGAAAAGATTGCAAAAACGAAACATGGCATATATGACCGGATAGATGTTTCTGTCGGCACGATGGACAAAATCATTTTTGTGCTGGGGACGCTGCTGGTGATTGCTGTTTTCGCGGGCATTTTTCTGAAGTAAGGCAGAAGGGAGAGCAGGACGATATGCAGGACAGGGAAATCAAAGAAGAAAAGCTGTGCGAGGCGTATCCGCGGTTTGCACAGGATAAAGAAACATATCTGGAACGTATCCGGCAGGTAAAGGAAGGCTTTGCAAAGACATATGGGAAAGAAAATCCCCGCATTTTCAGCGCGCCGGGGCGAACGGAAATTGGCGGGAATCACACAGACCATCAGCATGGGTGCGTGCTGGCGGCGGCAGTGGATATGGATATTCTGGCGGCAGCCCTGCCGAACGGCACAAAGACGATACGCGTGCTTTCCGAAGGTTTCGCGCCGGACGAAGTAGATTTGACAGACGTTCATGTGCGGGAGGCGGAAAAAAACACTTCTGGTGCATTGATTCGCGGCGTTGCGGCAAGAATGACAGAGATGGGCTATCCTGTGGAGGGCTTCGATGTGTATGCCGTTTCCAATGTGCTGAAAGGCTCAGGGCTTTCCTCCTCGGCGGCGTATGAGGTGCTTTTGGGTACGGTCATCAACGGGCTGTTCTGCGGCGGGAAGGTTTCTCCTGTGGAGATTGCGCGGATTGGACAGTATGCGGAAAATGTGTATTTCGGCAAACTGAGCGGGCTGATGGACCAGACGGCTTCGGCGGTCGGCGGTATTGTGGCAATTGATTTTAAGGAGCCGGCAACGCCGAAGGTACAAAAGCTGGATTTCCGCTTTGAAACAACGGGATACAGCCTGTGTATCATTGATTCCGGTGCGGACCATGCAGACCTTTCCGATGAATATTCTGCTATCCCGATGGAAATGCGTGAAGTCGCGGCGGAGCTGGGGGCAGAAGTCCTGCGAGATGCGGACGAAAACGCGTTCCGGGAAAAGCTGGCGGAAATCCGGCAGAAAACGGGCGACCGTGCTGTGGTGCGTGCATTCCATTTCTTCAGGGACAGTAAACGGGCTGTTGAGGAGGCGGAATTTCTGCAAAAGGGAGAATTCCAGAAGTTTTTGCAGCTGGTGAAGGAATCCGGCCAGTCGTCTGTGATGTACTTGCAGAATGTACGGGTAGAAGGGCGGCTGCGGCAGCAGGAAGTGCTTTATACACTGGCGGCGTGCGATATGCTGCTGGGCGAAAGCGGCGCGTTCCGGGTGCATGGCGGCGGCTTTGCGGGCACTGTGCAGGCGTTTGTGCCAAATGAACTGCTGGAAGGCTTCCGGCAGGGTATGGAGCAGATGGTGGGCGCAGGCAGATGCCACGTGCTTTCGATTCGCAGCGCAGGCGGTGTAGAACTGACCTGAGAGATTAGGACCTAAAGACTTAAAGACCTTGAGGGTTTCACCCTCAAATTCCCACAAGCCCTTTAGAAAGGGCTTGACCCCAAACTTTATTGCGGAAAACTGCGTTTTCTGAAAAGAAAAAACGAGATGATTAGACTAAACCGTTTATTTCCCCAGACGCATGGGAATGCGTCTGGAAAATGGGTCAAGGGCTGAAAGCCCTTGCGGGGGAGTGGGGCAGAGCCCCGCAGTCTTAACTTTGAAATACAAAAAAGGAGATGTGTGCATATGGCAATTTTGGTGTTGGGGGGGGCCGGATATATCGGTTCCCATACGGTAGCTGCGCTTTGCGAGGCAGGCAGGGACGTTGTTGTAGTGGATAATTTGGAAACAGGCCACAAAGAAGCGGTTCACCCCGATGCGAAATTTTATCAGGGTGACATCAGCGACCATGATTTTATCAGCGGCGTGTTCCAGAAGGAAAGCATTTCTTCTGTTATCCATTTTGCGGCGTATTCTTTGGTCGGCGAAAGCGTGGAAAAGCCGCTGAAATACTATGAGAATAACCTCTGCAAGACGAGGGATTTTCTTGCGGCAATGGTCGAGAATGGTGTAGACAAAATCGTGTTTTCTTCTACGGCGGCAACTTACGGCGAGCCGGAGCGCGTGCCTATCCTCGAAAACGACCGCACAGAGCCGACGAACCCTTACGGCGAAACAAAGCTGGCGATGGAAAAAATGTTCAAATGGACGGCAAATGCTTATGGTATCCGCTATGTTTCCCTGCGTTATTTCAACGCCTGCGGCGCGCATACCAGCGGTGATATTGGTGAGGCGCACAGTCCGGAAAGCCATTTGATTCCACTGATTTTGCAGGTGCCGAACGGCCAGCGCGAATTTATCAGTGTGTTTGGTAATGATTATCCTACGCCTGACGGGACATGTATCCGCGACTATATCCATGTTACGGATTTGGCAATGGCGCATATTCTGGCGGTGGATTATCTGGAAAAGGGCGGCGAAAGCGATATTTTCAACCTTGGCAACGGTGTTGGCTTCTCTGTAAAGGAAGTTATTGAAACCGCAAGAAAGGTTACAGGGCATCCAATTCCCGCGAAGGAGGTAGAGCGGCGCGCGGGTGACCCTGCACAGCTGATTGCCTCCAGCGAAAAAGCAAAGCGCGTGCTGGGCTGGAATCCTCAGCAGGACAGCCTGGAGGAAATCATTTCTACGGCATGGAAATGGCATCAGGCGCACCCGAATGGTTTTGAGAAGTAAGGAGGGGAGAGCATGGTAACCCGTGCTGTAAAAAATCTGGCGCGTTATGGCGTTGAAAAAGGGCTGATTCAGAAGTGTGACGAAGCGTTTGTCACGAACCGCATATTACAGGAACTGGGAATGAACAGCTTTGAACAGCCTGCTGAATCCGAAAATTCCGCAATGGAATTGGAAGAAATTCTGAAAATATTGCTAGACTATGCCTGTGAAAAGGGTATCATCGAAAACAGCATTGCATACAGAGATTTGTTCGATACAAAGCTGATGGGGCTTCTGACGCCGTTCCCGCATGAAGTGATTGCGGAATTTGAACGCCGAATGCAGGAAAGCCCTGAGGCGGCGACTGACTGGTATTATGCGTTCAGCCAGGCAACGGACTATATCCGCAGTTACCGCATCTGCAGGGACCGCCGCTGGAAAACGGCAACTGAATACGGCGATTTGGATATTACAATCAACCTTTCCAAGCCGGAAAAAGACCCGAAAGCCATTGCCGCGGCAAAAAATACGCCCAAGGGGAATTATCCGCAGTGTATGCTCTGCAGGGAAAATGAAGGGTATGGCGGCAGGGCAGACCACCCCGCAAGGCAGAACCACAGGATTATCCCCATCTGCATCGCAGGGAAAGACTGGTTTTTCCAGTATTCGCCTTATGTATACTATAACGAACACTGCATTGCGTTTAACGGGGAGCATGTCCCGATGAAAATTGACCGCAGCGCCTTTGAAAAAATGTTCGATTTCATTAAATTTCTGCCGCATTACTTCATCGGCTCGAATGCCGATTTGCCTATCGTTGGCGGTTCCATACTGGCACATGACCATTTTCAGGGCGGACGCTATACTTTCGCCATGGAACTGGCGAAGGTGGAAAAACACGTTATGTTTGAAGGCTTCGCAGATGTGGACGCGGGCGTTGTGAAATGGCCGATGTCCGTAATCCGTCTGAGCTGTGCGGACAGCAACAGGCTCGTGGAACTGGCGGATAAAATTCTGGCAAAATGGCGGGGCTATACCGACGAAGCAGCATTCATTTTTGCTGAAACGGACGGAGAGCCGCATAACACCATTACGCCCATTGCCCGCAAACGGAATGGTAAATTTGAACTGGATTTGGTGCTTCGCAACAATATTACAACGGAGGAGCACCCGCTTGGTGTATATCACCCCCATGCGAAGCTGCACCATATTAAAAAGGAAAACATTGGTCTGATTGAGGTCATGGGGCTGGCTGTACTGCCTGCAAGACTTCTGGAGGAAATGGAGGCTGTGAAAGACGGTATCCTTGCGGGGAAAGACCTGCGGGCAGATGAAAAAACAGCGCTCCATGCCGAATGGGCTGAGGAATTTATGAAAAAATACGGCAGGCTTTCCCGCGAGGAACTGAACAGCATCGTAGAGCAGGAAATCGGTCTTGTATTTGCGCAGGTTCTGGAAGATGCGGGCGTATATAAGCGGACGGAAGAAGGACGCGAAGCGTTCAGCCGTTTCCTGAAAGCCTGCGGTGCGGAGGACGTGCGTGCATGAAGCTATGGCGTGAAGATTTTGGAAGAACGAAAGACGGGCGGACTGTGACGCGCTGGCTGATGGAAAACGGGCAGGGTACAAGGGCGGCTGTGCTGGATTACGGCGCGACACTGCAAAGCCTTGTATTCTGCGGGACGGATATCGCGCTGGGCTTTGACGATATGGCAGGGTATGAAGCACAGGACGCATATGTCGGGGCTGTCATCGGAAGGTTTGCGAACCGTATCGGCGGCGGAGAGTTCTGCCTGAATGGTAAGATATACAAACTTTATGTAAACAATGGACCAAACCACCTGCATGGCGGCAGGGCCGGCTTTGATAAAAAAATCTGGCGTGCAGAGCCGCAGGAGGACGGGCTGCATTTCTTCCTGACCAGCCCTGACGGGGAGGAAGGGTATCCCGGCAGGTTAGATGCAGAGGTGCGTTATGCATTGGACGAAGAAAATGGTTTGGAAATCAGCTATTTTGCCAAAACGGACAGTGATACGCTGGTGAATTTGACGAACCACGCATATTTTAATTTGAACGGGCATGACGTCGGAACGCTGGACGGGCAGGAAGTGCAGATTTTTGCGGACAGCTTTACGGAAAATGACGAAAACTGCCTGCCGACAGGTACGGTTCTTTCGGTGGAGAGTTCGCCGATGGATTTCAGAGAAATGCGGCTGATACTGGAACGCATCAACGAGCCGGACAGCCAGCTGAAAAACGGAAACGGCTATGACCATAACTGGGTACTGCGGGGCAAAGGTTTCCGTGAATGCGCAAAGGCGCACAGCAGAAAAAACGGGATTACCATGCGCGTTTTTACCGACCAGCCCGGTATGCAGTTTTATACGGCGAATTTTCTGAAACCGGAAAGGCTGGGAAAAAACGGGGCACAATATGCCCCGAGGGCGGCTTTTTGCATGGAAACACAGGGTTTTCCCGATGCCGTCCGGCATGAAAATTTTCCTTCGCCCATACTGCGGGCAGGGGAGAAATATGAACGGCGGACAGTATTTCGGTTTGAAAAATAAAGAACATACAGACAGAAAAACGGCACACCCTGAGGAAAGGGCATGCCGTTTTTTATTTGTACATATTTCGGATATGCATATATACAGTGTTTTTGGAAATGCCAAGATGGCTGGCAATGGTTACAACAGAGTCCTTCAGATTGAAAATCCCCTTTTGGTGCAGCAGGGAGATGATTTCCTTGTTTTTGTTGGCCGAGGAGATGGAAAGATTTCCGTAAACCGTTCTTTTTGCTTCAGCCAATGCACTCAGCATCAGTTCCTCTGAATTTTCAACAAAGATTTCCGGAATACCCCTGCTGTCTGCTCTTACTGCTGGTGAAAAGGTCTGGAGCAGCGTGTGGAAGGGCGCGGTCAGGTAAAAATTGACACACAGCAGCCCGATGATATTCTGGTGCTCCCCTTCAATGGCGCAGACGACAGACTTATAGGACTCTCCGCGTTTTGTTTTGGAAAAGTATGTAATGTGGCGCAGGGAAGGATCGGCCATCATTTTATGCGCATATGTCAGGGCGGTATCCGATATGGGAGAGCCCTCCTGCTGGCCGGAACTGCGGCCATTGATAATCTTGATGACAGAGGCGTCTAGTTGAGCCAGATTATGGACGATCACTTCACAGCTTTCTCCCCAAAATTCTGCGATCCCTTCCGCGATATGCAAATAGGAGCGCAGGATTGCTTTGTCCTGTTCGGTCAGAAAAATGATTTGATTTTCCATGACGTACCTCCTGAAAATGGAACTATTCTCGATACAACATAAAAGTATTATATATGATTATGGCTGGAATTTTCAAGAGGAAGGTTGACATTTTCCTGTAAATTGTAAACCAAAATCGAGGGTTTTTCAGTGGAGAAAAAACGACAGATTTTTAATGAGAAAAGATGTCCGGCAGACAGACAGGAGATAAAGGAAATGTTAAGATTTGTGCAGGATAACGTTTTTAACAGTAATTTTATAGAAATAAGAGGAGGATTTTCGTATAATCGAAGCAGAAAGGACATAACTGGGAAGGGGTGCAGTAAATGGAAAAAATGTTATTTTGTGAAAAGCAGTTTCTGGACGAAAACGGGCGTGAATTCAGGCTGGCATATTGGCTTGTCACTCGTTCTGTAAAACGGGAAAGAACATATGGCGTCGCGGTGGAAAAAACTGGTGCGGCGGGAATCTGTGAATGTGATACGTTCTGCGGGCTTTCTCAGGAACGCGAAGCAGTAGAGGAGTTTCTGCGGAGGCTGTGCAGGGGGACTGCCCTGCCGACAGAGCTGGCGGCGCTGTGCGATGATTTTATTTCCGAACAGGAATGTGCAGAGCAGGGAGAAAGCGTGCTGGCGGTATCGTAACGCGGTAACAGAACGTTTAAGGAAAACCTGAGGAAGCTGTCAGAAGAAAGCCTGATTTTGGAAGGGCTGACAGCAGAGGGTTTTCTTTTTTTGCAAAAAACACCTTCATTTACCCAATAAAGGTATGAAGGTGTTTTCATAAGTTCTGTTAACCGTTTTTTCTGCCGCAGTTCCGGCAGTCCCCGCCGCAGCAGTTGCAGCCGCTTTTTTTGATATGCTTCAATGCGTAATACACCGCCACAGCAACCGCTGCCAGAATCAGGAAATCCATAAAGCCCATATCGTTCCCTCCTTATGCAAACATACTTAACAGCTGGAATACGCCAAACGCAATCAACCATGCAACCACGCATTGCAGAACCACTACGCCAAGCGCAAGCAGACCGGAATCCAGTTCCCTTTTCACTGCCGCCACTGCCGCCACACAGGGGGTATACAGCAGGGTAAACACCAAAAAGCTGATGGCGGAAACCGGCGTAAACAGCCCGCCCAATGCAGTGCCGAGATTCGTCATAGAAGTGCCGAGCAGTACGCCGAGCGTGCTGACGACTGCTTCTTTTGCGGTAAAGCCTGTAATCAAGGCAGTCGGCACGCGCCAGTCCGGAAAGCCGAGCGGTGCGAATACTGGTGACAATGCCTGCCCAATCATCGCAAGAAGGCTGTCCGCGCTGTCTGTTACGATATTCAGACGGCTGTCGAAGCTTTGCAGGAACCAGATGATGACGGTTGCTACAAAAATAATGGTAAATGCCCTTTGCAGGAAATCCTTTGCTTTATCCCACATCAGCAGCAGTACCGTTTTCAGTGAGGGAAAGCGGTAATTCGGCAGTTCCATAACAAACGGTACAGGCTTGCCCTGAAAAACTGTCCGACCAAACAGAAGGGCAATCAGCACTGCCACAATGATGCCTGCCGCATACAGCCCAATCATCACCAGTGCGGCACTGCGCGGGAAAAACGCTGCCGCAAATACACCGTAAATCGGGATTTTGGCGGAACAACTCATATAAGGCGTGAGCAGTATTGTCATGCGTCTGTCACGCTCGGAGGAAAGCGTGCGCGTTGCCATTACAGCCGGTACAGTACATCCAAAGCCCATCAGAAGCGGTACGATGCTCCTGCCGGAAAGCCCGATTTTGCGCAGGAGTTTGTCCGTTACAAAGGCAATCCGCGCCATATATCCCGTATCCTCCAATATGGAAAGGAAGAAAAACAGCACCACGATAATTGGCAGGAAACTCAATACGCTGCCCACTCCGGCAAAAATACCGTCAATCACAAGGCTGTGTACAACGGGGTTTATGCCGTAAGCTGTCAGGCCTGCGTCTGCCGCCGCCGTCACATGGTCAATCAGCAGCGTCAGCCAGTCGCTCAATATCGCGCCGAAAACGTTGAACGTCAGGAAGAATACCAAAAACATTACCAGTATAAAAATCGGAATGGCAAGATATTTGTTTGTCAGCACACTGTCAATCTTCACACTGCGGATATGCTCCCTGCTTTCCTGGCACTTGATTACGGTTTCCGCGCAGACCTGTTCGATGAAATCATACCGCATATCGGCTAAAGCAGCGTTCCGGTCCATTGCGTGCTCTGTTTCCATTTCGATTACGCTGTGTTCAATCAGTTCCAGTTCATTCTGGCTCAGGTTCAGCTTTTCTGCGATAGATGTGTCGCCTTCAATCAACTTTGTTGCGGCAAAACGCACAGATATGCCCGCCCGTTCCGCGTGGTCCTCAATCTGGTGGCAGACGGAGTGTATGCAGCGGTGTACCGGACCGGAGGGGCAGAAATCATAAACCTTCGGATATTCTTTCTGCTTCACCACCCGCAAAGCACACTGCACCAGTTCGCTGATACCTTCATTTTTCACTGCGCTGATGGGAACGACCGGAATCCCCAGCTTTTCGGACATTCCCGCAATGTCTATTGTGCCGCCGTTGCTGCGCACTTCGTCCATCATATTCAGCGCAAGGACAGTTGGTATTTTCATTTCAATCAGCTGCAAAGTCAGGTAAAGATTGCGCTCGATATTGGTCGCGTCCACAATATTGATAATGCCGTCCGGCTTTTCATTCAGTATAAAATCCCGCGTGACGATTTCCTCGTTTGTATATGGGCGGATGGAATAAATGCCAGGAAGGTCAACAACGGAGCAGTTTTTTTCTTCCCGAATGGTGCCGATTTTCTGGTCAACGGTCACGCCGGGGAAGTTTCCGACATGCTGGTTCGAGCCTGTCATCTGATTAAACAGCGTTGTTTTGCCGCAGTTCTGGTTGCCAGCTAAAGCAAAAATCATGCCTGTACCACCTCCGCCACTGAGATATTGCGCGCGTCCTCCACGCGGATTGTCAGCGTATAGCCGCGCAGGCGCAGTTCTATCGGGTCGCCCATAGGGGCGACTTTTGTCACTGTGATTTTTGTTTTGGGAATCAGTCCCATGTCCAGCAGGCGGCAGCGCAGCGCGCCTTCACCGCCGACATTAGTAATGACTGCTTCTTTCCCGATTGGCAGTTGATTTAATGTCATATGTATCCCTCACTTCTTTCGTTGTTTCAAGTATGAAAACCTTGAGAGCACTGCCCTCAGTCTCCCAAAAGGACAGAATGCCCCTGAACTTTTTCAGCCGTATATTATATGGCTGGTTTTGCGGGATAAAAGTTTTCCTTGGCTAACTCGTGTATCCTGAAAAACTTTTATCCCTGTCCTGCAATGCTAAAAACAGGCAGTTTACAGTAAAGGGGCGGAGAAAGGGGAGCAGGTCCCCTTTTTGCCGCCGGATTACAGTTTCTTTTATCAGGTACAGCCGGACACTTTTATTCTACTGTGACAGACTTCGCCAGATTCCTTGGTTTATCCACGTCACAGCCGCGTTCTACGGCGATATAGTAGGCAAACAGCTGCATCGGCAGAATGTTATAGGAGCCGGTAAACAAATCGCCTGCTTTCGGCAGTGTAATCACTTCGTCTGCAACTTCCTCCATTGCCGCACTGCCTTCCAGCGCGACAGCAAGCACCTTTGCACCTCTTGCCTTAACTTCTTTTACATTGCTGACCAGCTTTTCAAACAGCCGTTCCTGTGTCGCAATTGCAACAACAAGTGTGCCGTCTTCAACAAGCGAAATTGTTCCATGCTTAAGTTCGCCGGCAGCGTAGGCTTCGCTGTGGATATAGGAAATTTCTTTCAGTTTCAGGGAAGATTCCATTGCCGCGGCATAATCCAGCCCGCGCCCAATGATGAATACATCTTTGCTGTTTGCGTATTTTTTTGCGATATCTGCCATTTTTGCGTCCAGCTTCAAAATCTCCGCCGTCCGCTCCGGCAGTGTTTTCAGTTCCGCAAGGTATGCAGCAGAGCGGCTTTCGTCCAGCGTTCCCCGAACCTTTGCGAAATGCAGTGCAATCAGATAAAGTACGGAAAGCTGGGTGGAATAGCCCTTTGTTGTCGCTACGGCAATTTCCGGCCCTGCCCATGTATAGAGAACATCATCGCTTTCCCTTGCAATGGAACTGCCGACCACGTTTACAATAGACAGCACTTTTACGCCCTGTTTTTTGGCTTCGCGCAGAGCCGCCAGCGTATCCGCCGTTTCGCCGCTCTGGCTGATGATGATGCAGAGGTCACCTTTTTGCAGGATTGGGTTGCGATAACGGAATTCCGAAGCAATATCCACTTCAACCGGAATCCGGCTTACTTCCTCTATTACATACCTGCCTACAATGCCTGCGTGCCATGCACTGCCGCAGGCTACGATATGGATTCGCCCGCAGTTTTTGATTTCTTCATCTGTCAGGGAAATATCCCCCAAATCAATGCCGTTTTCCGTCAGACGGGGCAGTATGGTTTTTTTCAAGGCTTCGGGCTGTTCCATGATTTCCTTCATCATAAAGTAATCATAGCCGCCTTTTTCTGCTGCGGCAATGTCCCAGTTAACGTGGAAAATATCCTTATGTATTTCGGAGCCGTCCATGCCGTAGATATGCACAGCGTCCTGCTTCAGAAAGGCAATCTCGCCTTCTTCCAGCAGGTAATATTCCCTTGTGTATTCCAGCAGGGCTGGGATATCGGACGCGATGTAATTTTCACCATCGCCCAGCCCAATCAGGAGGGGGCAGTCCTTCCGTACAGCAATCAGACTGTCGGGGTGCTCGCTGCAAAGGATTCCCAGCGCGTAAGCCCCGCGGATAGTTTCCAGCAGTCTGTGCGCCGTCTGGAGCATATTGCCGTTGTAATAATACTCAAACAGCTGTGCTACGACCTCTGTATCTGTTTCCGATTGGAATGTGTAGCCTTTTTCTTTCAAAAAAGCCTTCAATTCCAGATAGTTTTCAATGATGCCGTTGTGCACAACGGAAATTTTACCGTTCTGGCTGTTATGGGGGTGGCTGTTGACATGGCTGGGAACGCCGTGCGTTGCCCAACGGGTGTGCCCAATGCCGATATGAGAGCGCTTTTCGCCTTCTCCGGCAATTTTTTCTTCCAGTTCTGCCAGCCGTCCTTTTGTTTTGATTGTCTCCTGTCTCTTATACACATCTGACGCTGCCGACGACTCCTTACGTGTA
>CAMQRG010000018.1 GCA_947036475.1 uncultured Clostridia bacterium | reverse complement strand
CTTGTGGATGAGCTTGGCAAAGGGATTCCTGCGAAACGCGAGGAAAACCTGAAAGAGATTTTTGTAAATTGCAGCCGTTACGAAAAGGATTTCTGGGATATGGCTTACAATATGGCTGACTAAAGGGGAAATGCGGTTATGCTCGAATTTCAAAATGTAACCTTCCGCTATCCGGAAGATCATCTGCTGATGATGGAAAACCTTTCCTTTTCTGTGGAGGACAGGGCATTTGTTTCGGTCATCGGTGCAAGCGGCTGTGGGAAAAGTACGATTTTCCGCCTGATTAACGGGCTGGAACAGCCTGACGATGGGAAAATCCTTGTAGATGGGAAACCCATTGCCGAACTGCGGCAGTACAGTGCGTTTATGCCGCAGAAAGACCTGCTGTTTCCCTGGCGCAGTGTGGAAAAAAATATCTGCCTGCCGATGGAATTGCAGGGCGTTCCTAAAAAGGAGCAGGACGAACGCTGTGCGGAAGTATTAGGGCAGGTCGGCCTTCTGGATTACCGGAAGAAATATCCGAAAGAGCTTTCCGGCGGCATGAAGCAGAGGGTTGCCTTTGCCCGGACACTGCTTTCCGGCGCGGATATGCTGCTTTTGGATGAGCCTTTTTCCGCGCTGGATTATCTGACGCGGGTGGAAATGCAGGAATGGCTCCTGCATCAATGGGAGCATTTCCATAAAACAATTCTATTTATAACGCATGATGTGGAGGAGGCTGTCTTTCTTTCACAGAGCATTTATGTGATACAGGAACGTCCGTTTTCGGAAATGGAGCGGGTAGAAGTCCCCTTGACTTATCCACGCAGCCGGTCGGATTTGAAGCGTCCGGACATTGCGGACCTGAAGGAGCGGCTTATCGGAAAACTGCGCAGGGGGGTGAGCCTGTGAGAAAAAATCTGCCTTCCGCACTGCTTGTTGCTTTTCTGCTCCTGCTTTGGCAGGGGGCGGCAATGGGGATTGACGCGGCGTATATCCTGCCTTCGCCGGTGCAGATTCTTGTGAGGCTCTGGGAATTGCGGGAACCTCTGTTCCTTGTACACCTTCCTGCTACGATGGGTGTGACGGCGTTCGGCCTGTGCATTTCCATCGCGCTGGGGCTCTTGCTGGCGGTTTCCATGGACTGGAATCCGAAGCTGGAAAAGGCGTTGTATCCGGTTATTGTGGCGTCGCAGACCATACCGACAACGGCAATTGCCCCGCTGTTTATACTTTGGTTCGGTTATGGAATCTGGAGCAAGGTGCTTGTAACGATACTCATGACGTTTTTCCCTATTGCCATTACGGTGTTTGACGGGCTGAAGGGGACAAAGCGTGAAATGGAGGAGCTGCTTCTGACCTATGGAGCAGGCAAAAAGGACATATTTATCAAGCTGAAGCTGCCGACTGCCCTGCCGCATTTCTTTTCTGCGGTGAAAATGTCCGTCCCGCTCAGCGTAATCGGCGCAGCCATTGCGGAATGGCTGGGCGCGCAGAAAGGTCTGGGGTATTTCAGCAAACGCATGATGACCCAGCTGGACGGTGCGGGCGTATTTGCCCCTGTGGTACTGCTTTCTGTGGTAGCAATGGCGGCGGTAGGCGTGATTTCTATGATAGAACGAAAACTAATCAAATGGAGAAAGGAGTTGTAACAATGAAAAAAAGGGTATTTGCAATGGTTTTGGCGGGCCTGATGGCATTTGGCGCGGCAGGCTGCGGCGGGGGAGCGCAGAAGGGCGGCGATGATGCGCTGGAGGACGTGAGCGTTGTTCTGGACTGGTATCCCAATGCAGTCCATACATTCCTTTATGCTGCGCAGGAAAAGGGATATTTTGCCGAGGAGGGGCTGAACCTTGTCATAAACTTTCCGGCGAATATCAATGACGGCATTTCTCTGCCTGCTGCCGGTAAGGCAGATGTCGGTATTTATTACCTTCGTGATACAATTCTGACATCGCAGGAAGAAAACGTACCGATTGTTTCTATTGGCGCAGTGCTCCAATGCGGCGCAAATGTGGTGATGGCTCTGGAAGAAACCGCTATAAAGGGCGCGCCCGACCTTGTGGGCAAAAAAGTTGGCTACTCCGCTACGGCAATTTCTGAGGCGGAAGTGCGTTCCATGCTGGAATACTGCGGCTATGGCCCGAATGACTGTGAATTGATAGATGTTGGCTTTGACTTAATGACCGCTGTAACTACGGGGCAGGTGGACGCGACAACGGGCGGCATGGTCAACCATGAGGTGCCTCAGATGGAAGAACAGGGCTTCAAAGTCAGTTATTTCTCTCCGACGGATTTTGGTGTGCCGCAGAGTTATGAACTGGTATTCCTTGCGGGGAAAGACGCGGTAGAAAACAATCCTGAAAAATTGCAGCGATTCCTGAGAGCGTGCCAGAAAGGTTTCGCATTTACAAAGGAAAACCCTGAAGAAGCGCTTCAGATTCTATTGTCGCATCAGAATGCAGAGAATTTCCCGCTTTCTGAAACAGTGGAACGCAAAAGCCTGGAAATGCTTTTGCCGATGATGGAGATGGGGAACGCAGCATTTTTGGAACAAGACGCGGAAGTTTGGCAGCATAATGCCGACTGGCTCTATGAGAATGGTATCCTCAGTGAAAAAGCGGACGTTTCCAGCTTGTCCGTAAACCTGTTGGAAGAATAAGAGGAAACAAAAAAATAAATTTAGTAAGAAAACAGCCCTGCGGAAAAATTATATTTTCTGTGGGGCTGTTTTGATGCGTGGGAAAATGATATAATACGATTTAGATTACATTGAATTGTATTATATCATTTTCCCTGTAAAATGATTATAGTTATTGATATTCTCCCGCAAAACGCAGTTTTGCGAAAAACGGGTCAAGGGAGCGCAGAAGCTCTCAGGAACCGAAAGCGGCGACCTTTGGTCGGTTTGTGAAGCAAACTTCCGAAGGAGCTTCGTTTTGTGCCAACCGGAGCGGAGACGGCGCCCCAATGTCTTATTTTCAGGAGGTTTTTTGAACATGAAAGCACTGATAACAGGCGCAACCAGCGGCATCGGCAGAGAGTTTGCCGTACTGCTTGCGCGTATGGGCTGTGAATTGATATTAGCCAGCAGAAACACGAAAAAAATGGAACAGCTGAAACGCCGCCTGCCCGTCCCTGTGCGTGTGATTACGGCAGACCTTTCCAAAGAGGCGGACTGTTTCCGCCTGTATGAAGCGGTGAAGGACGAACAAATAGATATTCTTATCAATAACGCAGGTTTCGGTGCATTTGGCCGCTTTTCGCAGATTCCGCTGGAAACGGAGCTGAATATGCTGGATTTGAATGTCCGCGCTGTGCATATCCTGACAAAGCTGTTCCTTGCCGATTTCCGCGAAAGGGACAGCGGATATATCCTGAATGTCGCGTCCTCTGCGGGTTTTTTGCCGGGGCCGCTGATGGCATCGTATTATGCCACGAAAAGCTATGTCCTCCGGCTGACGGAGGCAGTTTATGAAGAACTCCGGCGGGAGGGCAGCCATGTGCATATCAGTGCGCTCTGCCCCGGACCGGTGGAAACAGGCTTCAACGAACGGGCGAATGTTCGCTTTTCGTTACGGGGGCTTTCTGCCCGCAAAGCAGCAGCATATGGTCTGCGTGGATTATTCTGGGGCAAGCCCGTTGTGATTCCCGGATTCACCATGAAGCTGGCGTATTTTGGTGAAAAATTATTGCCGGAAACCATGCTTCTGCGTGTGGCATACCATGCGCAGAAGAAAAAGGAGGGGTAAGCTATGGGGAAACGTTTCAGGCAAGTGTTAAAACTGACCGCAGAAGGCTTTTTCGCAAATGAGGTCAGCAAACGCGCTGCCGGACTGACGTATTACCTGATTTTTGCAATATTTCCGTTTTTGATTTTTGTCGGCTCTCTGCTGGGTTTTCTGCATCTGCCTATGATTTCGCTGGAAGGGGAAGCGGCAGGGCTTCTGCCGGAGGACGTTGTGACATTCCTGAATCTGACTATTGCGCATATGACGGAAACGAGCAACGGCGCGTGGCTGACGTTCGGGCTGACGTTTACGCTCTGGTTTCCCCTGCGCGCGGTAAAAAATATGACGGACGAAATCAGCCGGATTTACGGTGTGGAAAAACCGGGGCGGCATACGAAGCGCATCATTGCGCTGGCGCTGGTGTTTACGGTGATGGTGCCCGCGCTTGTCCTGCTGATGATTGTAGGGGAAGGCGTGCTGAATATGGTGAGCATGTTTATCCCTCTGCGGGAAACATTCATACAGCTTTGGACAAAGCTGAGGTTTTTGCCAATGGCAGCGGGGTTGTTTGCCCTTATCAGCGCGATTTATTATTTTTCACCTGACCGCCCGCCTGCGTGGCGGCATATCCTTCCGGGGGCGCTGCTTTCCGTTGCAGCGTGGATACTGTATTCTGTAGCGTTTTCGTTTTATGTGGACCATATGGGGCGCTACTCTCTGGTATACGGCTCTGTTGGGGCGATTATTGTATTTTTAATCTGGATGAACTGGAGCCTGACCTCCCTGCTGATGGGGGCGGTATTCAATCAGGCTCTGCGGGAAAGTGAAGGAAAATAAAAACAGGGCGGCATATTCAAGTGAACTGCCGCCCTGTTTTTATCCCAGTTTCCGTTGTAAATCCACCATTTCAATGGCAGCCATTGCGGAATCATAGCCTTTGTTTCCGGCCTTTGTGCCTGCGCGCTCAATGGCCTGTTCGATATTTTCGGTTGTCAGCACACCGAACAGCACAGGAACGCCGCTTTCCAGCCCTATACTCGCCACGCCTTTGGATACTTCGTTGCAGACGTAATCATAATGGCTTGTGGAGCCGCGGATAACGGTGCCAAGGCAGATAACTGCGTCATATTTTCCGGAATGCGCCATCTGTTTTGCTGCAAAGGGGATTTCAAATGCCCCCGGTACCCATGCAAGGGTGATGTTGTCGCTGTCCGCACCATGGCGGAGCAGGGCGTCCTCTGCGCCGCTGATGAGCTTGCTGACGATAAATTCATTAAACCTTGCGGCAACAATGCCGAATTTCATATCCTTTGCAACTAAATTCCCTTCAATTTTACGCATAATAGTTCCTCCTTATCGTTCCTTTTTCATTTTTATCACAGCACATGGGAGAAAATATGTCCCATTTTTTCCTGTTTTGTGCGCAGGTACGCTTCATCGTGTTCCTGTGGTGCGATTTCGATGGGCACACGCTCTACGATTTTCACGCCAAACCCGTCCAGCCCGTAAACTTTGTCCGGATTGTTCGTCAGAAGACAAAGCTCCTTTGCGCCGAGGTCCTGCAAAATCTGTGCGCCAATCCAATATTCCCGCAAATCGGGCAGGAAACCAAGGTCAAGGTTTGCCTGTACGGTATCGCGCCCGCGTTCCTGTAATTCATAGGCTTTCAGCTTGTTAATCAGGCCGATGCCGCGCCCTTCCTGCCGCATATAGAGCAGTACGCCGCGCCCTTCGCGTTCAATCTGCTGCATGGCGGCGGAAAGCTGCGGCCCGCAGTCACAACGGCAGGAGCCGAACACATCGCCCGTCAGACATTCGGAATGTACGCGGCAGAGCAGGTCTTTTCCGTCACCGATATCGCCTTTGATAAGCGCAACGTGGTGCTCGCCTGTCAGGTCATTGACATAGCCGCGAATCTTAAATTCGCCGTATGCTGTAGGCAGTTTGGCTTCTGCCTCGCAGCGGACGTGCTTATCATTGCGGCGGCAGTAGTCCTGCAAATCCTTAATGGTAATGACTTTCATGTTCCATTCCTGCGCTTTTTCCAGAAGCTCGGAAGTACGCATCATGGTGCCGTCCTCGCGCATGATTTCACAGCACAGGCCGCATTCTTCCAGCCCTGCCAGACGGCACAGGTCAACGGTAGCTTCGGTATGCCCGTTGCGCTTGAGCACGCCGCCCGCGCGGGAAACCAGCGGGAACACATGCCCGGGGCGGCGCATTTCCTCCGGCTTTGTAGCGGGGTCTGCACACATGCGGCAGGTGAAGCCGCGTTCCTCGGCGGAAATGCCGGTTGTGGTATCCACATGGTCGATGGAAACGGTGAAGGCTGTGCCATGATTATCTGTATTGACCTTTACCATCTGCTCCAGACCAAGACGTTCCGCAACAGCGGCGGACATTGGCGTACAGATGAGCCCTTTGGCGTGGACTGCCATAAAATTGACGTTTTCTGTGGTAGCGAACTGGGCAGCGCAGATGAGGTCGCCCTCGTTTTCGCGGTCGGGGTCGTCGATTACCATAATCAGCTTACCGTTCCGCAGTTCGTCCAATGCTTCTTCAATACTGCTATATATCAAATCCATTCTCTAGACCTCCTTATTTTATATGAAACCTTGGAGGCTCTGCCTCCAAACCTCCGCAAGGGGGCACCCGCCCCCTTGACCCGGGATTGCCGCAAAACTGCGTTTTGCGGGGAAAAGAGTGCTGTTAAAGTTTGGAGCAAAGTCCTGTTTTTTATCGCTTAAAATCCGTTTTCCCGCAAAAAATCGAGTGTCAGTGTCGGTTTCTTTTCCTCCGGTGCGGGCGATGTGAACTGCCGTACATACTTTGCAATTACATCTGTTTCCAGATTGACTGTGCTGCCAGTGCTTTTCTCCAAAAGTATTGTCTGCGCGCCGGTATGCGGAATAATGGAAACGCTAAAGCCGCTTTCGTTGACCGACACTACCGTAAGGCTTACACCGTCAATGGCAACAGAGCCTTTTTCCACAATCTCAAATAATATGGCAGGAGCGGCGGAAATTTCCAGCAGTACGGCGTTGCCAATTCTTTCTTTTCGGGAAAGCACGCCCGTCCCGTCGATATGTCCGGCAACGATATGCCCGCCAAACCGCCCGTCCGCAGGCATCGCTCTCTCCAGATTGACAGGGTCGCCCTGCCGCAGTATGCCAAGGCTGCTGCGGCGAAGGGTTTCCGCCATTACGTCAGCGGTAAAGCCGTCTTTTTTCAAATCCGTAACCGTAAGGCATACGCCGTTGACGGCAATGCTGTCTCCGATTTTTGTGCCGGATAGTACTGCCTTGCAGCCAATGGAGATGCTCCCCCATTCTGCACCGGAAACTACCTGCCGGACGCTGCCGATTTCTTCAATCAATCCTGTGAACATGGCTGGCCTCCTTCCAAAATGTCAAATTCCAGCAGGATATCCTGCCCGAAGGTCTGCAAAGCGGTCTGCTTCAGAAGAAATGCCTCCTCCGGCAGATAAACGCCGCTGCCTCCTACGGGTGTTTTCGCAGCTGCTCCGCCGAAAATCTTCGGGGCGACATAGACATAGGCCTTCTGTGCCAGCCCGTCCGCCAGTATGCTGTAATGAATATTTCCGCCGCCTTCCACAAGTACGCTGTCAATTTCCAGTTCCGCCAGACGCTTCATCAGGAGCGGCAGGGAAACATGCCCGTTTTGCTCCGGAATTTGCAGAAGCCGTATTCCGCGGTTTTTCAATGCTTCCATTTTTCTGGTTACGCCATCCACATGAGCAACGATGGTTTCGTATTTATCTGCTGTTTTGCAAATTTGACTGCCAAGGGACAGGCGCAGATGACTGTCGCAGATGATACGGACAGGGCTGCGTCCGCCATGCATGCGGCAGTTCAGGAGAGGATCGTCTGCAAGCACTGTGCCGATTCCGGCGAGTATCCCGCGGTAGCGATGGCGCAGGGTATGCACATGGGCGCGTGCCTCCTCTCCCGTAATCCACTTAGACGCTCCGGAAACCGTTGCAATTTTGCCGTCAATTGTCATAGCGTATTTCAGAGCCACAAAAGGGCGTTTTTTTGTGATATAATGAAAAAATATGGGGTTGAGCGCATCACATTCCTCCCGCAGAAAGTCCCTGTCAACTTTGATTCCATGGGAATGCAGTATAACTGCGCCTTTCCCGCTGACTTTCGGGTTGGGGTCGCGCGAGCCGATGACAACACGATTGATGCCGGCTTCAATGATTGCGTCTGTGCAGGGCGGCGTGCGCCCGAAATGGCAGCAGGGCTCCAGCGTGACATAAAGCGTTGCTCCTCTGGGGGATTCTGTGCAGTTTGCCAATGCTTCGCGCTCTGCGTGCCGTCCGCCGCAGATGGCATGGAAGCCTTCGCCGATGATTGTTCCATTTTTCACAATAACCGCGCCGACCAGCGGGTTGGGGCTGGTAAAGCCGCGTCCGCGTTCTGCCAGTTCAATGGCGCGGCGCATATAGCGTTTTTCATCATCGGTACAGCTGTTAGATGGATACATGGGGGACACTTCCTTTCCAAACAGGGCGGGAAAGGCGGAGGAAGGGCGTGTTTTCGTTTGTGGAAATAAAAAACCTGTATGTCGTAACACATACAGGGCATAGAAAACAACCAAAAGGAACCATTCAAACGAAAGTCCGACAAATAACATGCCAAACAGGAAAGGCCGTTTGAAGGTCTTTGCAATGCTCTTCTTCCATCCAGACTATACTGTCGGTTTTGGAATCTCACCAAATCCTGCGTTTTCACGCTCGCGGACTTTACCGCCGATCGGGAATTTCACCCTGCCCTGAAGAGGTTCTGTTCTTTTTACAAAACCAGTATAGCACTTTTTTTGAAAAAAGCAAGTAGGAATTTCAGAGATTTTGAATATTTCCGGAAGACTCCAAAAAATGACAGAATCCGCTGTCCAGAGGCCGGTTTTTGATGGTTATTCATTCCTTTTTAGCTATTTTGGACAAATTCCGCGAAAAATTTTTTTGTGGAAGATTGCGATTGTATCTTTGTGCAAAATGAGGTACAATATAAAAAAATATTGTATACTGTATTGACATTGGAGAACGAAAGACGAGGGAACTACGGTGGACGAAATCAGGCTGAAAGCGCGGGCAAAAATCAATTTGACACTGGATGTGACCGGAAAACGCCCGGACGGCTACCATGAACTGCGAACGATTATGCAGACGCTCAGCCTGTATGATGGGGTCTACATGAAGCGAATCGCAAAACAAAGGATAAAGGTGAAAACGAACCTGTTCTGGCTGCCTGTGGATGAAAGAAATCTTGCGTGGAAAGCGGCGGATCTGATGCGGAAACGTTTTGGCATCAGGGACGGTGTTTTTATCGAGATAGATAAGCGTATTCCCGTAGCAGCGGGGCTGGCAGGCGGCAGTGCGGACTGTGCAGCTGTGCTGGCAGGCATGAACCGCCTGTTTGATTTGGGACTTTCGGAACGGCAGCTGGAGGAACTTGCGGGTATGCTCGGTTCGGATATTCCCTACTGTGTGCGCAGGGGGACGGTGCTGGCGGAAGGTGTTGGCGATATCCTGAAACCTGTGGAACGTCCCTGCCCGTTTTGTAAGGTTGTCCTGGCAAAGCTGCCGGTGAGTGTTTCCACAGCGGCAGTTTATCAAAAACTGCGCTGGCAGGAGGTTGGAGCGCGTCCGGATACGGAAGGCATGCTGCGGGCGATGAAACGGCACGATGTGCCGCAGATGGGGAAACTGTTATGCAATGTGCTGGAAAGCGTTACGATTCCCATGCATCCTGAGATTGGAGAGATAAAACGGCGGTTTATGGAGCTTGGTGCGGAGGGCGCGCTGATGAGCGGGAGCGGACCAACTGTGTTCGCGCTTTTTACGGAGAAAAGCCGCGCAGAACAGGCTGCGGAGCAGATGAAACGGGAGTTTTCGCTGAAAGAATGTTTTGTAACGGGGATTTACCGAACGGCGAAGGAATGGAAAGGAGAAGAGAAACATGACAGAAACAAAGTTTAATATCAATACGAATGAATATCTGCCTCTGCGGGATGTTGTGTTTAATACCCTGCGGGACGCGATACTCACAGGCAAGCTGCTGCCGGGGGAGCGGCTGATGGAGAACCAGCTGGCGGATAAACTGGGGGTGAGCCGTACGCCTGTACGCGAGGCTCTGCGTATGCTGGAACTGGAAAATCTTGTTGAGCTTGTGCCGCGCAAAGGGGCGCAGGTGCTGGATATGAGCGAGAAAGACATTGTGGATATTCTGGAAGTCCGCAGTGCGCTGGAAGGGTTGGCAACCTCCCTTGCCTGTAAGAAAATGAAACGAGAGGATTTGCAGAAGCTGAAAGCGCTGGAGGCTGATTTTGAACAGGCGATTTCAGAGCGGGATGTAGAGCGTTTCGTAGAAATCGACGAGGACTTTCATGACGCAATATTTGAATCGACGGAAAATGTCAAGCTGATACAGATGTTCCGGAATCTGCGGATACAGCTCTACCGCTACCGCATGGCGCATGCCAAGCAGGATTCTGTGATGACAACGATTGTGGCGCACCACAGGAGCATTATTCGTGCAATCGAAAACAGGGATTCCGAGGAAGGTTCTACCGTTGCCCACAGCCATATTAAGTTTCAGACAGAGAGTATACTGCGCATGATGCACGAAAAGCAGTAAAGATTGCGAGAAGGCTTAAAACCAGAGATAATTACATTTTCTGAATGAATCTTTGATATATCTGTATCTCGGACGCATGAAATGCGGCTGACTATAAAATTTGAGGGCAGAGTCCTCAAGGTTTATCATGTAAGGTTTTTATAAATGAAACGGAGGGATTGACATGGCAACAAACGGAAAAAAGAGAATGAGGAAAACACAGGCGTATCTGCTTTCTGCTGCACTGCTGGCGGGAACATTTGCCTGTCAAACAAGCGTGCTGGGCGCAACGCCTGCGACAGCAAGGCTTTCGCCGCAGTACCGGATTGTTGTGGACGATGTGGAGCAGACGTTTTACAGCACGTCAGGTAGCGAAATGCACCCGCTGGTGTATAACGGTTCGACGTATCTGCCCCTGCGTGCCATTGGCGAATTGATGGGTAAAAATGTGAACTGGGACCAGACCACGCAGACGATATCCATCGCTGGCATACGGACAACCAGCCCGACGAAGGGTATATTGGATACCTGGACGAAAGCACAGAGTGTTTCTGTGCAGATCTGCCCTGAATTTACGATTATGGTGGAGGGCGTAAAGCGCAGTTTTACCGATGTAAGCGGCAATACGGTGTTCCCTCTGCTGTATAATGGTTCGACCTATCTGCCGCTGCGTGCCATCGGTGAACTGATGGGCAAAAACGTAACATGGGACAACGACACAAAAACGGCGTCGCTTTCCGGTATGACGGGAATACAGGTGACAGATGCTGACAGCTTCGTGACCAGTCCTGCCGAAGGCAATACCGCTGCTGGCGTTATAACCGCGGAAACCGCGAAAAGCAGGGCTTTGGCGCACGCAGGGCTGACTGGCAGCCAGGTAACGTTTACCGAGCAGAGACTGACGCGGGACGATGACCGCCAGATTTACAAGGTCGAATTTTATTCCGGCAGCGCGGAATATGAATATGAAATTGACGCGATTACAGGGAATGTTCTGGAATTTGACTATTCTGGACACCATGGTACGGCTCCTTCAAAAGCAGGCGCGTTAATTGGCGAAGCAAAAGCGAGAGAAATTGCGCTTGCCAAGGTGCCTGGGGCAACGGCCTCGAATGTGGTGAAGCTGGAACTTGACCGCGACTTTAACGAAGCAAAATATGAAATTAAGATTTATAGCGGGAATACGGAGTATGAATTTGAAATTGACGCATATTCCGGTGTGATTTTGGAATGGGAGTCTGAGACCCATAGCTGAGTGAAATAAAAAGGATTTTCCGAAAGGCGGCGGCTTAAGAAAACAACTTTTCTTTGCAGGTTGATTTCTTAAGTCATACGCTCGTAAGCCGGAAAATCCTTTTTTGTATGAAAAAACTGATTTTGTAAGAAATTCTTAACAAAAATAGCGGGGATTTCTAAGAATTACCGTTTAGAATAGAGAACAGAAAGGTGAGGTGTTGAAAAAGGAGGAAATGCTTATGAAGAAAAAAGAAGAAAAGATATTAGTTTTGGTGACTGCGCAGAAAACGTTTCTGCGTTTGATAGAGCAGGGCGCGGCTGTGGCACAGGAATGTGGCGGGGAACTGCATATCCTGCATGTGCAGAAGGGCGACAGCATATTTGACGGCGGCGAAATTCTGAATCTGCTGCAAAATCTGGTTGATTTCGGCGGCAAGATGAATGGAGTTGTACATATATACAGTGAAAATGACATTGCCGCATGTATCGGGCGGTTTGTCCGCGAGGAAGGTATGACACAGGTTGTTATGGGCTGTGGGCGGGATTTGGGTTCCCGCAGGGCGAAAAAGAGCCGTCCGAATGAATATGAGAATATTCTTGCTGCTCTGCCCGCGAAAACTGGCGTGACAATTGTGCCGGAGGAAGTGCGGAAGGAAAGGGCGGCAGTCTGGCGGAAGATGTGCTTATGCCCGACGGGTGCCTGAAATGGCAGGAGGGGCATAAATGAAAAAAACGCTTATATTACTGGCGAAGGGTTTTGAAACGATGGAATTCAGCGTATTTATCGACGTGCTGGGCTGGGCGCGGACAGATTACGGGCATGACGTGCAGGCGGAAACCTGTGGCTTTCAGAAACAGGTGGTGAGCGCGTTTGGTGTGCCGGTGATTGTGGATAAAACGATTGACGAGGTTTGCGTGGAGCATTATGACGCGCTGGCGGTGCCGGGCGGCTTTGCGGAATTTGGATATTACGAGGAAGTGTATGACGAGCGGTTTTTGGAACTGATACGCGCCTTTTACGGGCAGGGGAAAACGATTGCGGCAGTATGCGTTGGGGCGTTGGCATTAGGCAGAAGCGGGATATTGAAAGGCAGACGTGCGACGACTTACCATTTGCAGGGCGGGCACAGGCAGAAACAGCTTGCGGCGTTCGGCGCGAAAATTGTGCAGGAACCTGTTGCAGAGGACGGAAACATAATTACGTCCTATTGCCCGGAAACTGCGCCGTATGTGGCGTTCCTGTTGCTGGAGCGGCTCATCGGAGCGAAGGGCGCGCTTGAGGTGAAACGGGCGATGGGATATTAAAGACCTCATTGGGTTCTGTCCCCAACCCCCTGCAAGGGCTTTCAGCCCTTGCCCTTTTACCCGCCGCGCAGCTGCGCGGTGGAAAGCAAAGTTTGAAATCCAACCCTTTACAAAGGGTTGGCAGGGTGCGGGACAGAGTCCCGCGGTCTTTTGTTTTGTATTTTGGGACACTGTCCTGACCTCTAAAAAGACCTTGGGAGCGCTGCCCCCCAACCCCCTGCAAGGACTTTCAGCCCTTGCCCTTTTACCCGCCGCGCAGTTGCGCGGTGGAAAGCAAAGTTTGGAATCCAACCCTTTACAAAGGGTTGGCAGGGTGCGGGACAGAGTCCCGCAGTTTTTTATTTTGTATTTTTTGTTGCAAACCGCGGGAAATTATATTATGATTGCAGAGAGTGGAGTGTTCTGCACAAAAATTGACAGACAAAAATCATATCATCATATAGGAGGAGAGAAACAACATGAGTTTGTATGAAAATTGGATGGAGAAAGCATTTTCCAAGGACGGCAGAAGCATTGAGGGCGTTTGGGAGGATTACCTGCCCAAGGAACAGCGCATTTATGAATACATCATCGGCGAAAAGGTCGGAAAACTGGAAGGCAAAGTTTCCGAACTGGCACAGCGTTTCAGCATGACTGCTGAGGAGATTGTTGCGTTTGTAGACGGTATCCATGACGCAGTGCCTGAAAACTACGAAATGGATACATTGACAGAGGACAGCGACATCACTCTGACCATCGACTTTGAAAGCCTGTTTAAGAAAATGGTGGAGTATCGCGCGGAGCATCTGTTTACACTGCCCCAGTGGGACGGTATTTTTGACGCGGATACACGCAAACGCCTGACACTGGAACAAAAACGGTCCCGTACTGTGGTAAAGGGTACGAAGGTTGGACGTAACGATCCCTGCCCTTGCGGCAGCGGCAAAAAATACAAAAAATGCTGCGGAGCGAACCTGTAATATGAAAACGATAGTGGAACAGGCTGACCCTGCCCGTCCGGCGGCGGAGGTTGTCCAAAAAGCCGCAGAAATTCTGCGCGCGGGCGGTCTGGTGGCGTTTCCGACAGAAACGGTTTACGGGCTGGGCGGCAATGGTCTGGACGAGGAAGCATGTCAGAAAATTTATCTGGCAAAAGGACGTCCTTCCGACAATCCGCTGATTCTTCATATTTCCGAACAGGAGGAACTTGCGCAGATTGTGCGGGAGGTTTCCCCTGCGGCAAAAAAGCTGATGGACACATTCTGGCCCGGACCTTTGACGCTGATATTCCCCAAAACGGATATCGTACCGATGCGTACGACGGGCGGTTTGGACACAGTGGCAGTGCGCTTTCCGTCCCACCCTGTTGCGCGGGCAATCATACGGGCGGCAGGTGTGCCGATTGCTGCGCCCAGTGCGAATTCCTCCGGCAAGCCCAGCCCGACACGCGCCTCCCATGTAGAATTTGACCTTACGGGAAAAATCGACATGATTGTAGACGGCGGTGCGGCGGAGTGGGGACTGGAATCTACGATTGTAGATGTTTCCGGTGAAAAGCCAATGATACTGCGCCCCGGTGCGGTGACAAAGGAAATGCTGGAGGCGGCAGTGGGAGAAATTGCCGTTGACCCGGCAATACTTTCAAAACCTGAGGGGGAATTTCGCCCGAAGGCTCCGGGAATGAAATATACGCATTACGCGCCGAAGGCTGAAGTCTGGCTTGTGCGCGGCAGTCAGGCGGCTGTGGCAGCGTGCATCAACCGTCTGGCGAAGGCGGAACGGAATGCGGGAAAGATTATTGGCGTGATGGCAACAGCGGAAACGGAAAGGCTTTACCATGCGGACGCTGTGCTTTCTTTGGGCAGCAGGGAGAAGCCGGAGGAAATCGGCTCGAATCTGTTCAAAACGCTGCGGAAATTTGATTTTCTTGGCATGGACAAGGTGTATGCCGAGGTATTTCCTGAGGACGGGGAAGGAATGGCAATTATGAACCGCTTGAATAAGGCGGCAGGATACCGCGCGATTGATGCGGAAGAAAGAGGAGAGGAATCATGATAGCGTTGGGCTGTGACCATGGCGGGTATCCGCTGATGAAGGAAATCATCAAATATCTGGACGAAAATGGAATTGCATACAAAAATTTCGGGACGTTTTCGGAGGAATCTGTGGACTACCCCGCTTACGCAAAGCAGGTTGCGCACGCTGTGGCAGACGGCGTGTGTGAAAAGGGCATACTGGTCTGCGGTACGGGTATTGGTATTTCCATTGCGGCAAATAAAGTAAAGGGAATCCGTGCGGCTTTATGCGGCGATGTTTTTTCAGCAAAGGCGACAAGGGAGCATAACGATGCGAATATTCTTGCGATGGGTGCGCGTGTGACGGGCCCGGGGCTTGCGCTGGAAATTCTGAAAGCCTTTCTGGAAACGCCGTTTTCCAATGATGAACGCCATATCAGAAGAATCCGGCAGATTGAGGAGTGAGCGAGCCATGAGTAAATTTTTTGTTTCGGAACACCCACTGATTCAGAGCAAAATGTCCATGCTGCGCAGTAAAGAAACGGGAGCGAAGGAATTTCGTGAGATGATTGGCGAGGTTGCTATGCTGTTGTCCTATGAGGCAACGCGCGACCTGCCGCTGACGGAAATCATCGTGGAAACACCTGTGGCAGCTGCGCAGTGCCGGACGATTGATACCAAGCTGGCGATTGTGCCAATACTCCGCGCGGGAATCGGTATGACGGAGGGCCTTCTGCGGCTGATGCCTACGGCAAAAATCGGGCATATCGGGCTTTACCGAGACCCACAGACGCTGAAGCCGGTAGAATATTACTGCAAGCTGCCAGCGGACGTTGCGGAACGGACGGTTTTCCTGACTGACCCGATGCTTGCGACAGGCGGTACGGCGGAGGCGGCAATCGGCTTTTTGAAGGAAAAAGGTGTGAAAAAAATCATTTTCCTCTGCATATTGGCTGCGCCGGAGGGCGTGAAAAAAGTGCAGGCGGCGCATTCCGATGTGGATATTTATGCAGCGGCGTATGACGGTATGCTCAATGAACATGGGTATATCGTGCCCGGGCTGGGTGATGCTGGGGACAGAATATTCGGGACGAAGTAAAATATGTCCCCCGGAAATGATGGTAAAAATGTTAAGTAAAAAAAATACTCCCCGCTGTACATTTGTACGGCGGAAAATGGGTCAGGGGGAGCAGTATCTTGCAGAGAGGGTATTTTTGTCTGCGGAAAAAACATGCTCTGCCCGCCCAGCTTTGGCGGAGGGGACAGCGTCCCTGAGAACTAAAAAGGAGAATCTTTAGATGGAACATAATTGGTTGTTGTATATCGCGGCATTTGCCTGCGCGTTTGCCATTACGCTGGTGGCAACACCATTCGCGAAATGGTTGTCTGTTAAATGGGGCGCGATTGATTACCCCAAAGACCGCGGCGTGCATAAAAAGGCAATGCCCCGTATGGGTGGCGTAGCGATTGTGTTGGGTTTTGTGCTGACGGTATTGATGGTATACCATTACGATAAAAGCATGAACGGCAGACAGCTGGCGGGCTTTCTGACAGGCGCGTTGCTGATTGCCGGACTGGGCATGCTGGACGACATTAAAAACCTGCCCGCAAAGCTCAAGTTCTGCGTGCAGATATTGGCCGCGCTTATCGTCATTTTTTCCGGCGTGCGGATACAGGTTGTGCTTTGGCCGGTTACAGCCGCACTCCAGAAATTCAGCGTGCCAATTACGCTGGTCTGGATTGTCGGGCTGACGAATGCGGTTAACCTGATTGACGGTCTGGACGGGCTTGCTGCGGGCGTTTCTTCTATTGCCGCGCTGAGCCTGATGGTACTCTGTATTATGACAGGCAGTACAACGGCAGTCGCTTTGACGGCCGCGCTGGCGGGTGCGTGCCTCGGTTTCCTGCCGCGCAATTTCAATCCGGCGGAGATATTCATGGGTGATACCGGTTCAACGTTTTTGGGTTTTGTGCTTGCGGTGACGAGTATCCTCGGCGTGTTCAAAGGCTATGCTCTGCTTGCGCTGATTGTCAGCGTGCTTTGCGTTGGCCTGCCCGTATTTGATACGATTTTTGCGATGCTGCGGCGCATGGCAAAGCACCAGCCTATTATGCAGGCGGACAGAGGTCACCTGCATCACAGGCTGATTGACAGAGGTTTTTCCCAGCGTCAGGCAGTCCTGATTTTGTATGCCATCAGCCTGTTTCTGGGGCTTTCGGCAATTTTTATCAGCTTTAAGGATTCGCGGACAATCGTTGTCGTGCTGCTGATGGTAATTGTTTTGAGTTTTATTATTTATTACTTTAACGCACATATTAAAAACAGGAATCAATGAAAATAACGGAAAGGGGAGGAAATATGGCGGAAGAAATCCGAATCAGCAGGGATTTTATTGAGAAGGAGCTGCCGCCAGCTCCTCCTCTTTATGTTTCCGTTTACCTGATGACGCTTGCCTGCGGCGGCAGTTCCGCGGAGATTGCGGCGAAACTGGGCGCGCTGGAAAGCGATGTTCTGCGGGCATGGGCATATTGGAAAGACAGAGGATTTCTGCAAAAAACAGCGGCAGAATCAGCAGCGAAACCAAAAGCGGAACCAGTGGCAAAAAAGCCTCTGCCCACATCTTCACGCCCGGATTATGCTCCGGCAGAGCTGGCGGAATATATGAAGCATCAGGAGGTACGGCGGCTGTTTGAATCGGCTTCGCAGAAGCTGGGGAAATTCCTTTCCCAGCAGGATATGAGCCTGCTGTTCAGCTTTCACGACTGGCTCGGTCTGCCGATAGATGTTATTGAACTTCTGATTACGTACTGCGTTTCCAACGGACACTGTGGATTGCGTTATATTGAGAAAGTTGCGCTGGGCTGGGCGGAGGAAGGTATTGATACGGCAGAAAAGGCGGCGGAATACATTGAATTGCGGAAAACAGGCTTTCGTGTGGTTCTGCGGGCGTTTGGACAGGGGAATCGTATGCCTGTTGCGGCAGAAGAAAGTTATATCAAAAAATGGCTGAAAGAATATGGCCTGCCTTTGGAGTTGGTGCAGACGGCGTGTGAGCGGACGGTCTTGCAGACAGGTAAGCCCAGCTTTGCCTATGCAGACAGCATACTGCGGCAGTGGCGGGACGCGGGCGTAAAAACGTCTGCGGATATTGCGGCGCTGGACGAGGCTTTTGCGGCGAAAAAAGCGGGCAATGCGCAGAAGTCCGGCGAACAGAAGCCTGCCGGAGAAACGCCCCGGAAAAAGCCCGCGCCGAGACAGAATAAATTTATCAACTACACACAGAGTGAGTGGGATTTTGCAGAGATTGAGCGGCTGGAACGGGAACAGCGGAGGAAAAGATAACGGGAGGCGAGGAATTTGGCGACGAGGGCGCAGATATATCGGGAAATTTTGCGGGAATATGACGCATTGCGCACCCAAAAAGCGGCGGAGCTGCGCGAAAGAAAGAAAAGCCTTTATGAGAGATTTCCGCGCCTTGCGGAGATAGAGGAGGAACTTTCTTTGCTGGGTATTTCTGCGGCAAGGGCTGCTTTGGGCAGCCCTGAGAGCATTGAGAGGGCAGTGCGGGAACTAAAGGAACGCCAGCACAAACTTGCGGCAGAACGGCTGGAAGTTTTTTCGGCGGCCGGAATCTCTCCGCGCGTTCTGGAAATGGAATATGACTGTGAAAAATGCCGCGATACTGGTTATATCGAGGAAAGTCCATGCGTCTGTCTGAAACGGCGTGTGATGGACAGGCTTTATGACCAGTCCAATGTGCGTGACGTCATACGGCTGGAAAATTTCGATACGTTCGATTTAAGACTGTTCAGCGGCGAAGTTGTTCCGGAGGAAGGCGCATCTCCGAAGGAAAATGCGCAGAAAAACCTGAAAACAGCAATGGCATTTGCGGAGGATTTTACTGGCGGAAACCTGCTGCTTTATGGCGGCACAGGGCGCGGCAAAACATTCCTTTGCAACTGTATCGCAAAAGACGTTTTGGAGCGCGGCAAAAATGTGCTTTACCTGACAGCAGGGCAGATGTTCAAGCAGCTGGAGGAAATGCGCTTTGGGCGGAGCGAAGATGAGGAACGTACAGAATGGGACGAAGAACTTCTGGACGCCGACCTACTCATCATTGACGACCTGGGAACGGAATTTTCTACGGTTTTTACGGCTTCGGAGCTGTTCCGCATCATCAATGACAGAAAACTGCGGAAAAAACCGGTAGTGATTTCAACGAACCTTGAGATTCCCGCGCTGATGGACCAGTATTCTGACAGGGTGATGTCCCGCTTGATTGGGGAATATACCGTAATGAAATTTTTTGGCGAAGATATGCGTATGAAGAAAAAATATCGGAAATAAATGCTGAAGGCGTGCCGGAGGATAAGGCATCATAAAGAAGTTAAGGGCAAGACAGGCCGCAGCGGTCTGTCTTACCCTTTTATACTATATAACCCACTATGATACTTTCGGGGAAAGTGCCCGTATGGGAGAGCAATAAACTGGAATTGTTTTTATTGCAAATCATCTTTAGAAATTGCTATTGAAGGATAATGAGAAAGTTCC
>CAMQRG010000017.1 GCA_947036475.1 uncultured Clostridia bacterium | reverse complement strand
AAAACGCAGTTTTGCAGAAACGGGTCAAGGGGCCCGCCCCTTGCGGCGGGTTGGAGGCAGCGCCTCCAAGGTCTTTCCTTTTCTCTACCGACCCACTTACCCACGCACTTAAAACCTCAATTTTCCCGCAAAACGCAGTTTTGCAGAAACGGGTCAAGGGGCCCGCCCCTTGCGGCGGGTTGGAAACAGCGCCTCCAAGGTCTTTCCTTTTCTCTACCGACCCACTTACCCACGCACTCAAAACCTCAATTTTCCCGCAAAACGCAGTTTTGCAGAAACGGGTCAAGGGGCTCGCCCCTTGCGGTGGGTTGGAGGCAGCGCCTCCAAAGTCTTTTCCTTTATCCGCCAGCCTGCATATACACACACTCAAAACCTCACTCCTCCCGCAAAACGCAGTTTTGCAGAAAATGGGTCAAGGGGCTCGCCCCTTTGCGGTGGGTTGGAGGCAGCGCCTCCAAGGTCTTTCCTTTTCTCTACCGACCCACTTACCCACACGCTCAAAACCTCAATCCCCCTGCAAAACGCAGTTTTGCGAAAACGGGTCAAGGGGCTCGCCCCTTGCGGTGGGTTGGAGGCAGCGCCTCCAAGGTCTTTCTCTTTACACTTCCTCAATTTTGATTGTCACTTCCGCAGAAACCTTCGGGTGCAGCTTCACAACCGCTGTCCGCTCGCCCACCATCTTGATCGGGTCGCCGATGGAAACCTTCTTCTTGTCAATCTCCAGCTTCGTCTGCTCCACAATTGCGTCAGCAACTTCCTTGTTCGTCACAGAACCGAACAGCTTGCCGTTACCGCCTGTTTTCACCTTGATAGTAACAACTTTGTCTTTCAGTGCCGCCGCAATTTCCTGTGCCTTTTCCAGTTCTTCCTGACGGCGTTTCGCGTCCGCTTTCTGTTTCAGTTCATAATCGTTCAGGTTGGACTTTGTTGCTTCCACAGCCAGCTTTTTGGGCAGCAGAAAATTCTTCGCGTAGCCCTCGCTGGCGTTAATCAGGTCGCCTTTTTTCCCAACACTTTTCACGTCCTCCAACAAAATCAATTTCATGTCAATTCCTCCTCCGAATATTTTTCGCCCTGACAGGGATTTCCCCGTCAGCGTAAATTTACCGAACCCTGCACATGCTGCGTTCTCAGTTTCAAATGGATTCCTCTTTCAGATATTCCTCGATTGCGCCACGGATTCTTTCCTTTGCCTCCTCCAGCGTACAGTCCTTAAGCTGTGCGCCGGAAACGGTGAAATGCCCGCCGCCGCCCAGCTTTTCCATAATCCTCTGTACGTTGATTTCCCCGAAGCTGCGCGCACTAATATAAATCATATCGCCCACCTTACAGCAGACAAACGACGCCTTGATTCCCGTCACATTCATCAAATCGTCAGCCGCCTGTGCCGCTGTCAGCGCGGAATTTTCCACATTGGACGGACAGACGGAAATCGCAATATTTTCCATAAAAATCTCCGCGTCCCGCACAGCCGTTGCCTTTGCCTTATAGGTATCCATATCATTCTGGAACAGCAGACGCACGCGAATGCTGTCCGCGCCGTTGCGCCGCAGGAAACCTGCCGCTTCAAACGTGATTGCGCCCGTTTTCACGCAGAAATTTTTTGTATCCACCGTAATGCCAGCCAGAAGCGCGTCCGCCTCAATCGGTTTCAGCTTGATTTTTTTGCCAAAATGCTGAATCATTTCTGTCACCAGTTCCGCCGTTGACGATGCATAAGGCTCATGATAAATCAGCACTGCCTGCTCGATAAAATCCGTTGTGCTTTTCCTGTGGTGGTCAAACAGCACGATTTTTTTCGCCGCCGCCAATACCTGCGGCCCCTCCACCATACTGCTCCGGTGGGTATCCACCACGATGACAAGCGTTTTTTCCTCCATCAGTTTCACAGCGTCCGCGTCCTTCACCAGCCGCGCCTCATAATGTCCTGGCTGTGCCATATTTTCATGCAGACGCTCTATCCCAACGCCGATTTCATTCATAACAATCCGGCATTTTTTGCCCATCGCCTCAGCAATGGCGCAAATGCCCATACAGGAACCCAGGCTGTCCAGATCCGCATGGCGGTGTCCCATCACGAGTATGTCAGACGCTTCGCCCATCAGTTCCCATAGCGCATCGGCCTTTACACGCGCGCGGATACGGGCATTCCGCCCCATCTCCCCTGCCTTTCCGCCGTAGAACAGATATTTTTCACCTTCTTTAATCAGCACCTGATCGCCGCCGCGTCCCAGAGCCAGATCAAGAGCGGCTTTCGCATTGCGCATTGCCGTTTCCAGCGAACCGCCGCCCACGCCAATGCCCATGCTCATCGTCACCGGAATGTGTTCGCCCACGCTGACCTCACGCAGTACGTTCAAAATGTCAAACTTCCGCTCCTTCAGCTTTTCCAGCATACCGTTGGAAAGCAGGAAGATATATCTGTCCTTTTCCAGCTTTTTCACAACACCGTCCAGCTCCTGCGCAAACTGGTTCAGTTTTCGGTCTATGACTGCGGAAAGTATCGGCACCCTGTCCTCGTCCAGGCCGTCTGCGACCTCCTCATAGTTATCCAGAAAAATCATGCCGACAACCGTTTCACTGTCCGCAAGCTGTCGTTCCAGAGCGTACTGCGCCGTCACGTCTGCCAGAGTCAGCGTCAGCACTGTGCCGACCGCGCCGTTTTCCTCCGTCACATCGCAGTTTTCGAGCCCTGCCTCATAAAATTTCCCGCCGATTTCCAGCTCTATCCTTCCGCCCTTGCCCTTCTTCTTCATAATCTGCTCCAAAGTACGCTTCATCTGCTCCCGTTCCGGAAGCACCTCCGCAAATTTCTCATTGCACATCAGCAGATGCCCGCGCACATCCAGCACAGCATAAGGAATTGGCAGATTTTTAGGGATAGAAAAATTTTCTCTGAGCACATCGGTATCCACAAAGGAGCCGTCCTGCTCTCCCTGTTCCCCCTGTGTGCTCTCCCCTGAAAAGGGCCAGCCAAAAAAGGCGGCAAACGCCCCGATGACTGCGCCAAAGCCCAGCCTTACATCAAAAATAAAGCAGACACACACAGCAATCGCACTAATCGCTGTGCGGACAAGCCCGCTCTCCGTTTTTTTCCCGAATTGTTCCATCTCAGCCTCCGTTATCAAGCTTGTTCCAGCTCATGCAGCAACTCAAGCAGCGCGCTTTTCCATTCGCCCTGTTCTTCCTCCAAAAGCCCCAGTTTGATATTTGCCGCAGCTTTCCTGTCCATCGCCGCGCGCGAAATGCCCAGCCGCGCCGCCATCAGGTAAAGGAGCACTTCCATGCGTGCCAGGATTTCCGTTTTTTCCACCTTTGGAGCATTCTGCTGCATGGCGGTAAAAAAATCCGAAAGCACAGCCAGCATCTGACACTGCAAATTTTCTGTCATTTTGATATTTTTCGCAACGTCGAAGTCCTTGCCAACCATTCTTCCCGCCTCCTGTCAAATTACGCCCCGCCCGCATCTTTCCGCAGACAGAGGTATGATTGATAATGATATAGTATAGCATAAATTTCATGAAGCTACAATGAAAATTCGTTTTTTTGCCCTCACACGGGCTCCGTAAAATCCTGTCAGCCCTCCAGCACCGTTTTGCGGAAGACTTCGCCGATATTTTCCGCTATCACCAGAGCGGCGCGGCTGTCGTAAGGCGTAGCGGATTTGTTAATCAGCACCAGCCGCTCCCCGCGGAAATAATTCAGAAGCCCAGCCGCAGGGTAAACATTCAGGCTCGTGCCGCCTACAATAATCAAGTCCGCTTTGCTGATGTGCTCCATCGCCGCGTCAAGTGTGTCTTCATTCAGGCTTTCTTCATACAGCACAACGTCCGGCCGCACAATGCCGCCGCAGGCATCACAGCGTGTAATGCCTTCCTCTGCCGTAACATAATCCAGTTCAAACGTCTTTCCGCATTTCAGGCAGTAATTTTTGTAAAGCGTTCCATGCAGTTCCAGCACGTTTCTGCTTCCCGCCCTCTGGTGCAGGTCGTCAATATTCTGCGTGACAACGGCTTTCAATTTGCCGTCCTGCTCCAGCTTTGCCAGAGCCTTATGGCAGTCGTTCGGCTCCGCGTCCGGATAAAGCAGCGTTTTTTTGTAATACTTGAAAAATACTTCCGGACTGCGCACAAAAAAGCTGTGGCTGAGTATCACTTCCGGCCTTACGCCGTATTCGTTAATCGCCTGAAAAATGCCGTTTTCACTGCGGAAATCAGGAATACCGCTTTCCGTAGATACGCCCGCGCCGCCAAAAAACACAATGTATTTACTTTCATCAATCCATTCCTTCAGCTGTTCATATTTTTTATCCATGCTGATCCCTCCTGTTTTTCTTTTTATTTTTAAGCCCCTGTTCCTCAAGGGCGCCATTCCAGTTCCATTCCTACGCCGATTTCCCCACAGGGGCACTCCGCATGCAGGGCGGCGCGCACCCGAAACGATGTGCAGTGACAGGGATATAACTCCTGTATCCCCTCCCGTTTCAGAAAGGCAATCGTTTCTTTTGCCCTCTCGTCCGGCTCAAACAAATGAAAACCGCCCAGAACACTCCTGACCTGCCGAATGCCCGTAACCTTTCTGGCATAAGAAATGATGTTGCAGATGCCTGCATGGGAGCAGCCTGTGATGATAGAAAGCCCGCCCTCGCCGCAGTATGCCAGCGCGGTGTCGTCCCGCATAAAATCCTGCTCCTGTCCGCCTGCCCGCATCACCATGCCGATGGCGTATTCCGGTTCAAAAGGCGTCTCCCGGGGAATTTCTCCCAGAAAAACCAGCCGTTCCGTCAGCCAGAGCGGTTCTTTTGTCAGCGTCAGTTCCGCCGCCTGTTCCAGTTCCGTTTTCCGCATCGGGCTGCCAATGTCCATGCCGTCCAGTTCATGCGGCAGAACCGCGTCCGGGCAGGCAATGATTTTCGGTTTTTTTCCAAACGGAAGTGCCAGCAGAAAACGCAGCCCGCCCGTATGGTCATTATGGCTGTGCGAAAGCAGTACCGTCTCCGCTTCCGTCAAATCTATCCCCATAGCGGCGGCATTTTTCAAAAACGCATCGGAATAACCCGTATCAAACAGGAATTTCCGCCCCTCGTCCTCTATCCAGTAGGAAACCGCAGGCTCCCCCAGATAATACGCGTCAATCTCCGTATGGTTATCCATCAGCACCCGCAGTTTCATGGTTTTCCTCCCTGCTTTCTGTTTCTTCTTCCTGTTTTTCCTTTTCCGGCGTTTCCTTTTCTTCCTCCGGCTTTTCTTCCCCCGTATCTTCCGGCGTCCCTTTTTCCATTAGGGCAATGCGTTTTTCCAGAGCCTCAATTTTATCTTCATAATACAAAAACAGTTTGATAAACAGCGTCAAAAGCAAAGCCGCAAAAACGACTATCGCCCAAAAGCTGTGAAAAAGCAGGCTGCCAAAGAAAAAAACAAAAACCGCACAGCCGACCAGACAAATCAGAAATATTCCCAGACACCCCATCATACGCATTTCCTCCTGTTTCTTCTGAGAATACCATAACACACAAAACCCGCCTCTGCAACCGCCCTTTTCATCAGTGTCCAAAAGTGGCTCTATCTCCCGCCTTCTTGACATTTCCGCAGTGTTATGTTACTTCTATGGAAAGACAATATTTGAAAGGAGAACTACAAATGAAAAAACAGGAACTGCAAACCCCTGCAATCCTTCTGGATATGGATATTTTAGAGCGGAATATCCGCACATATCAGGAGGTCTGCAATCGCGGCGGCAAGTCGCTCTGGCCCATGATAAAAACCCACAAAAGCGCGGAACTGGCAAAAATGCAGCTGGACGCAGGTGCGGAGGGCTTTCTCTGCGGCACGCTGGACGAATGTGAAATGCTCTGCCGCCTTGGTGCAAAGCACATCATGTATGCCTATCCCACAGCGAACCCCGCCAATATCCGCCGCTTTATCGCGCTGGAAAAACAGACGGAACTGATTATCCGGCTGGACAGCTATGAAGCCGCCGCTCTCCTTCAGGCCGAAGCGGAAAAAGAAGGCGTTACTGTCCCCTATACCGTCATTGTGGACATGGGATTCCATCGTTTCGGCGTACTGCCGGGCAGTCTGGCGGCATTTGTGCAGAAACTTTCCGCACTGAAAAATCTGAAATTCCTCGGACTTTCCACCCACCCGGGGCAGGTTTACGGTGCAGCCAGCCATGCAGAAGTCGAAGCCGCCGCAAAGCTGGAACGCGATACCATGAAAGCCGCTGCGGCAGAACTGACTGCGGCAGGATTTCCGCCGCAGATTGTTTCCAGCGGCTCCACGCCGACCTTCCCGCTTGCCGCGGAGGACGACACCATCAATACTCTGCACCCCGGCAACTACACCTTTTTTGACGCAATCCAGATTGCGCTTGGCTCCGCCGAAGAAAAGGACTGTGCTTTGCGCGTGTTTGCCACAATCATAGCGCATCCCTCCGCAGACAGATTCCTCTGCGATGCCGGTTCCAAATGCCTTGGTCTGGACCAGGGAGCGCATGGCAGCGCGTCCATTAAGGGTTACGGGCGCATCGTGGGTCATTCGGAGCTGACGCTCGCCGGGCTTTCCGAAGAAGTCGGAAAAATACTTGTTTCCGGCACAACGGACCTGAAAATCGGTGATACCATCGAAATTATTCCGAATCACTCCTGTTCCTCCGCGAACAATACCAGTTTTTACACAGCTGTTCGCGGTGATGATGTCGTCGGCACAATTCCTGTGGACGCGCGGGAAAATTCCATACATCGGGAAATCGGTTAAAAGTCCTGAAAACAGAAAAACGGGGAGCCTGAAACCATCAGGCTGTCCCCGTTTTCGTTTGTTTTCTATTCCGACAGCGGCATTATTTTTCCTCCGCTTTTCTTCCACGGAGCAAAAAATGACGTATCTTGCTGAGATTATTAAAAATACGTGCGCCATAGACCACAATCGCAGCAATCGAAAGGTCGATACTCAGCTGGTTTCCCAGCCAGATCAGCATAACCGCCAGCACGCCGTTGCAGAAAAAGCCGCTCAGAAATATCTTCGCCTCAAATTCCTTCTGTGTATTCGCATAAACGCCGCCCAGCACAGAATCCATACACGCCAGAATCCCGACCGCAACATACGCCGAATACCCATAGGGAATGGAAAAACCGCTGTAAATGCCCGCCGTCACACCTATGACAAGCCCAATAATTGGTATCATTGTTCCTCCGCCTCCCTCCATAGCGCCGTCTGCGTATATGCCGGAACGGTAATGATGCTTTCCTTGCGGATATTGATCTCAATGCCCCAGGGCGAAAGGCTGTCTACCACGCCGCCCGGGAATTTCAGCGCAGCCTGCAAAACCTCCGCATCGCCCACAGCCAGTATTTCAAATGGCGCGGCAACCCGCACGCCGTTCACCGTTACAATAGAGCCGGCGCACGCAACCGCGCTCGTGCCGACAATCCTCTGCCCATTGATGGAAACCGCTTTCGCGCCCGCGCTGTTCAGCTCATTCAGTACCGCAAGAATATCCTCCGCGTGTACAATATACGCATTCTTGTTGCCGGATTTCTGCGCACTGCTGTCATTCATTGTAACAACGATACCGCCGCCCGTAATCTCCGTCAGTCCCGCAAATTCCCGCAGCTGTTCCATCTCCCTGCGCATCATGTCCGTTCCCAGAACACCCTGCTCATATTCCTTTATGGTCTGTTCCAGACTTTCGTTTTTCCGCTCCAGCGCGTCCCGCTCCTCCTGAAGCTGTTTCATCGCCGTTGCCGCCTCGGAAAGCCGCTGGTTTTCCGTAGAAACCTTCTGTTTCTGCACAGTATTATACTGCACGCCGATGATAATGCCAAAAAGGATACAAATTGCTGTCATTGCGATTGAATATTGATGTTTTTTCATTTTCTGCCTCGTTTCCCCGCAGCGTCAGGTCAGGTATTGGAATACGATCGGCCTGTTCAGATCGCTCAGATCCAGACTGCCCCTGTCCTCCTCCGGTATGGTTTTCAAAATTTCCGCCATCATGCGGATTTTCTGGTCGCCGTTTTCCATGTTCCCCAGATGTATCTGCACCTGATTCACCTCAGCATAAACATCTTTCGGATTGGAAACATCAATTTCCACCACCAGATCCAACAGCTCATATTTCTGCATCAGCTGGGACATGCGCAGTATTACCGTCAGCTTTTCGGGATTTTTTACCGGAAGGATTTCCCCCTTCTGGAAGCTGTCAAACAGAAGTCCCCGCACCAGCGGCAGAGCCTTGAAATAGGAATCCTGCACATCAAGCACGCGGCCCTCCTCATCTATGTAGAGATATGAGCCCATATAGGGCACATATCCTCTGACCTTTCGTTCCGTCACCTTAATCACCATCGTATCGGGCAGTTCTGCGGAAAGTTCCGCGTGCGCAATATAGGGGTCCTGCTCCAGCACGCGTTCCGCGCGGTTCTTGCCAAACAGTATCAGGTTATCGCCGGCGGAAAGGCCAATCATTTCGCAGAGCTGCGATGTAGAAAGGCGGTCCGTCCCCTCGCTGCGGATATCACGCACCGCAAAAAGCGGCGAAAACAGCACGCATGCGCAGAGCACAACAAGCAGAGCCCCTGCAATTGCGTAGCTCTGCCGCCTGCCCGGCCGTTTTTTCCGGGGCTTGTAGTAGTCCAAATCTTCCGAAAGGTCATAATCCGCAATCTGCTTCTTCCGTTTTCTCCAATTATATTTTTTTCCCATATAAACTCACTCTCATTCCGCCAGCCGTATATCGCCGCCCAAAGAGGCAAACGCTTTCTCAATCTGCTCATAGCCGCGCTCCACGAACTGGCTGCCATGCACGATACTCTCCCCCTCCGCCGCAAGCGCGGCCGCCAGCAGAGCCGCTCCGCCCCGCAGGTCTTTTCCGGATACCTCCGCGCCATGAAGCCGTTTTACACCGCATATCGTGGCGTTTCGTCCATCTATGCGGATATCCGCCCCCATTCGGCATAATTCCGCGCTGTGGGAAAAGCGGGCCTCGAACACCGTTTCACTAATCATACAAGTTCCCTCGGCCAATGTCAATAGACTCATAATCAGCGGCTGCAAATCCGTCGGAAAACAGGGGAATGGCCCTGTCGCCAGCGTAAAGCCGGAAGAAAGCCGCTTCGGCGGGCGCAGACGCAGACATGGCCCGCAGCTTTCCCATTCCAGCCGGCACCCTGTCCTTTCTATCGCGCGCTCAAACGCCTCCAGCTGTTCCCGCTCCGGCCCTTTCAGGCAGATTTCCCCGCCCGTCATTGCTGCAGCACAGAGGAACGTGCCTGCTTCGATGCGGTCGGCAGGAATCGTAAAATAAGCCCCGTGCAGTTTCCGCACACCTTCCACCATGATATCTGACGTTCCTTCGCCGTAAATCTCCGCACCACAGGCACGCAGAAACTGCGCCAGAGCCACAATTTCCGGTTCCTTTGCGGCATTGTGTATCACCGTCGCGCCTTCCGCCCGCGCCGCCAGCAGGAGGATATTCTCCGTTGCGCCAACGCTGGGGAAATCCAGATAAATGTCATATCCCAGAATATGTGGTGCTTCGCAGTCCAGCAAATCGTCCCGCTCCCGCACAACAACCCCCATTTTCTCAAACGCCCGCAAATGCAGGTCGATGGGGCGTTTCCCGATGGCACAGCCGCCCGGGTGCCCCAATACGGCTTTGCCCGTCCTCCCCAGCAGCGCGCCCAGAAACAATATAGAAGAACGCATTTTCCGAACGGTATCCCGCCCGATTTCCGTTTTGGAGAGGCTCCTGCTGTCTATCGTCAGCGTCCTGCCCGAAAATTCGGCCTTGCAGCCCAATTCCTGCAAAATCTCAAGCGTGAGGGAAACGTCCCGGATATGCGGACAGTTTTCCAGCACTACTTCGTCCTCCGCCAGTATACACGCCGCCAGAATCGGGAGCGCGGCGTTTTTGCTCCCCCTTACGGCAAATTCTCCCCCAATGGTTCTGCCGCCCCGCACGATATAATAGCCCATGACGTTCCCTCCAAAAATGGAATCTTACATTCATACTATCAGCGGACGTTCTTTCCGGTGCCTTTCCTTATTTATAAAAGGCATTTCTTTACAAACGGGCGCAAAACAGGTAATATGAATGAAGAAAAGAAATACTCTCAGGAGGGAAAACCATGAAACGAAATATTTTGGATATACAGGGCTTAAAAGTCGGGCAGGCCGAGAACACTGCGGCAAAAACCGGCGTTACCGTTGTCATCGCGGAAAAAGGCGCGGTCTGCGGTGTAGACGTACGGGGCGCGGCGCCTGGCACGCGCGAAACCGACCTGCTGAACCCGCTCAACGCAATGGAACGCGTGCAGGCAGTCGTTCTTTCCGGCGGCTCGGCATTCGGGCTGGACGCGGCTTCTGGTGTGATGGAATATCTGGAAGGGCAGGGAATCGGCTTTGACGTAGGCGTGACAAAAGTACCTATCGTACCCGCCGCCGTTCTGTTTGATTTGGAAAACGGCGACGCCTTTACCCGTCCGGACAAAGCGATGGGGCGCGCGGCATGCGAAAACGCCTCTGCCGATACGCTTCAGGAAGGGGCATATGGCGCAGGCTGCGGCGCAACCGTTGGCAAGCTGCGCGGCATGGCGCACTGCTCTCCCAGCGGCATCGGCTCATGGTCGGAAACGACGCAGAACGGCATCTGCGTTGCAGCCCTTGTTGCGGTCAACGCCTTTGGGGACGTTGTGGAAAACGGCAAAATCATCGCAGGGGCGAAGGACGACAGCGGCGCGTTCAGCAGCACAGAAGAAGGCGTACTGCAAATGGCGTCTTCCCTTTCCTTTGCGTCAGGCAAAAGTACAACCATCGGCATAATCGCCACAAATGTAAAACTGACAAAAGCGCAGGCGGCAAAAGTCGCAGGCATGGCGCATGACGGACTTGCGCGCTGCATCCGCCCGATTCACACCACACTGGACGGGGATACGCTGTTCTGCCTTTCCACAGAAGAAATCGAACTGCCGACTGCCCCTGTGGACGTTGTCGGGATTATGGCGTCAAGGGTTGCGGAGCAGGCCGTTCTGCGCGCGGTAAAGGCAGTAAAATAAAGTCAGAATTTCACGAAGGAGGCATTGCGCGTGATAAAGCGTTTCAAAGAAACAGAAGGGAGATATATAGAAAAAATCGCCGGTCAGGACAGGTTCGCCTTTGCCCATACGGATTCAAACGATTTCTATGACCTGGCTGAATGGTCGATATCAGGCGGCTATCCTGGCTCCATTCTCGTATTTTTCGACTTTTCTTCCGGTGATGTCTATAAACCATTTGCAAAAAAACGGAATGTCCTTTACAGCGACCCTGTTTATGCTGATGGCTTTTACTGTTTCCTTCGGGGTGATTATAGTGAAAGAAAAATCACCCTGTACCGCTGCATGCCCGGAACAGTTTTAGAAAAAGTGACGGAACTGGACATGGCGGAAGTCAGTTTATATAATCTGCGCGTCATCGGGGATTCCGTGCATATCATCAGCCAGGGAGAACGCTTTGCATGTTACTATCCCGAAAGATTCTCATTCCCGATGGAAGGCAATGAAACCGCCGTTTTGATATCGGATAACAGGATATACTTTGAGGCTGGGACAGAAGAAGGCTGGGACAGCGAAAAAGGCTGTGCCGGAGAGGATTATAAATATTTCAGCAAGGTAATCGTCAAAGATTATCAGGGAAATACGCTTTCGGAAGAAACCGGCTCCCTCCATCATGCGGCAGACGGTTCGTGGTGGATTGCATAAAAAAGGCGCAGGAAAAGGGCAGACCATACCGGTCTGCCCTTTCGATTGTTTTTCCGTTTTTGCTTATTCCCCAGCAATTGCCCGCAGGCATGCCTCCAACGGCGTTTCTCCTGCCTTGCAAAGAATGTCCGGTTCCGTACCAAATTCCTGACTGCCTGCCCCGTCATTCGTTACGCCATAAAATTCACTGTACCGCACAATGATTTTGCTGTTCGGCAGTACAACAGGCAGAGGGTCTGTGCCAATCCCATCGCCGCCGGTCGTCGTACCCACCAGCGTGGCAAAGCCGCTTGCCTTCGTCATCATCGCCGCATATTCAGAGGAGGAGAACACCGCCCCATCTACCAGCATCCAAAGTTTGCCCTTCAGCAGCTTTTCCTCATACAACGGCATAACCACATTTTCCTGAAGCAACGCAAGCGAAAGTTCCTGCAAATCCTCCTGATTCATGCGGGGCATCTCCGCCAGCGGGGCAGAAGGCGCAAACATTTCCTTCTCAAAATAGCTGAGGTTATGCTCCCCGTCTTTCATCAGGAAATATGTATCCACCTTAAGCGGCTCATCAATATTCGGTGCGGCAATCAAATCGTCAAAGTATACAGAGCCGCCTCCGCCGTTTCCGGTCAGGTCGAATATCACATGCTCATAATCCTGCACCTGTTCATAAAAATCGAACAGTGCTTTTTTCGATTCATCATATTTCGACATATCAAAACTATGTATCGCAATATAGGCAATCCGCCCTTCCTCCAGAATTTTCGTTTCCACATTCGGGGTTTCGTCCTGCCCGCCGGAAGGCGTCTGCCCATAATAATCCATTACCTTCTGGTAAACGGGCCACATCAGGTCTGTCAGCGCGTCATATGTTTCTGCGGATTCCTCGTTACCATATGCATCTGCGAGCTTCGTCATGCGCGCATGCTCCTCCTCCGCCATATTTTCCAAACTCCGGTAAACCTCCACGAAATAATCATACTCAAACGGCGTGATTACGGAAAGATGCCCCGTCAATTCCGCTTTGCCCGTCAACCATTCCAGCAGAACAAACAGCTGTGCGTCCGTTGTGGTCTGCGCCGTCATTTCCCGCACCTCTTTGTATTCTTCTTCCAGATTTACGCCCAATTTCCGCTCCAGCAGGTTCATGTATGGATAATTTTCCTCCAGAATTTTATACAGGTAGTCCAAATCCTCCTGCTTCTGCTCTGTTGTCAGGCCCAGCCAGTCGCCGTCCTCCAATTGCATAAATTCATTCAGGACAGTCGTGTCTTTTACCTCACTGTTTTCCAGCGTTATCGTCCCGTCCTCCCCCGTGGACTGCGTGACAAAAAAGAACCGTTCAAAAAAAGAAACGGGCACATAGACCTTTCCGTCCCTCCGCTCTGCCTTGGAGTTCATGCGGACTTCTGTTCCATCTGTGGTTGTATAAATATTTTCTTTCGTGTCTAATCGCGCGGTCGTTGTGCCGTCTGTCACAGAAACAGCGGCAGAAGCCTTGTCCCAGCTGACCGTAAGCCCCAGCGCGTCCGCCGTTTCCCGCAAAGGAAGCATTTCGACCGTTTTCCCGTCCGCCGAAATTTCCAGCGTTTCCATCACATGGCCTTCCGCATTTACCTGCGCGGCATAAACCGGCAGTGCGCCGTTCCCCAGCAGAGAAACTGCCAGCAGAACCGCAAACAGCTTTTTCTTCATTCCCGTTCCCTCCTAAAATTTCTATGATTTTACATTGTACTCTAAAAAATTTAATATTTCAGGAAACATAGCTTAAGATTTCATTAAAACCCCTGCGGCTTACTGCTGCCGCAAGGGTTCCATTGCTTTATCGTTCCTTTGTTCTCTGTATGATATATTCCTTAAATTTTTCCACAGCAGGCGGCAGATAGCGGTTCAGCATATACGCCAGATAAACCATACGGCGGGAGAACGGCGTATCAAACTCCAGCTTTGTCACCCTGTAATTATCCAGCGTCGGCGTATCGGTCACGATTGCAAGCCCCTGATTAGCCTCCACAAGCCCCGCCATAGAATTGACGTCCTCGAACTGGCAGAGGATATTCGGCATAATCTGCGCCTTTGTAAATAAATCGTCAATCAGCCGGCGCATGCCGCTCTCCTTTGTATAACTGATAAGCGGATACGGACAGATGTCCTGTACCGTCACTTTTTTCCGGCTTTCCAGCGGGTGCCCCTCCGGCACGATGACCACAAGCCCCTGTTCATACACTGGGATAAACTCTACATCAGGCTCATTTTCCATGAGCGAGCAGAATATCAGGTCATATTTTTCCCGCTTCAAATTGTAAAGGAGCGTTTTCGTGTTTCCCTCATAACAGGAAAAGGAAATGTTCTTATTCTGCGGGTCGTCCAAAAAATCTGAAATCAGCTTCGGCATAAAATTCGTACCCACCGAAGTCATATACGCCAGCCCGACATGCCCGCCGCCCTCGGAAACCAGCCGTTCTATCTGGTTTTTGCCCAGTTCCAGCTGCGTCAGGGCATTTTCCACATAAAAAATATATATCCTGCCGTATTTCGTCAGCACTACGTTCCGCCCCTGCTTTTCAAAAAGATTCGCTCCCAGTTCCTTTTCCATCGCAGCAATGGAATGGCTCAGCGTCGGCTGGGAAATATTCAGTTTTTCCGCCGCCTTCGTATAATGCTCCAATTCTGCCAAAGTCCTGAAATAATACAGCTGATTCAAATTCATATCATTCACCCCGAAAGTTCCCATATCGTTTATCGTCTTGTTCCATTCTATCATATCCCGATGAAATACTCCATAACAAAAAACAGCTTTTCCGGCAGCTTCCAGCCCCTGCCGAAATCTTTGCTTTTTTGCGGTAGATATGGTAAAATAAGCATAAAAAGCGCATGGTTTTCCGGCAAACCGGAAAATGGGAAATATTTCCGGGGAAATCTCCGGCAAACACGGAAAAGTTACGTTTTCCGGGAAGGAGCAAAAGGAAATGACAAAAAAAGAAAAGGTAGATGCGGTTCTGACGCTTCTGCTGAAGGAATACGGCCCGACAAAATGTTATCTGGAACACGAAAACCCGTGGCAGTTACTGATTGCTACAATGCTTTCCGCGCAGTGTACAGACGCGCGCGTAAACATTGTAACAAAAGATTTATTTCAAAAATATACCTCTGTCAAGGCTTTCGCCGAAGCCGATCTTGCAGAGCTGGAGCAGGACATTCATTCCACAGGCTTTTACCATAATAAAGCAAAAAATATCATTGCATGCTGCCGGAAACTGCTCCATGAATACGATGAGGAAGTCCCCTCCGATATTGACGCGCTGACGGGACTGGCAGGCGTAGGGCGGAAAACAGCAAACGTTGTACGCGGGCATTGCTTCGGGATTCCAAGCGTCGTTGTGGATACACATGTCAAACGTGTTTCCAATCTTTTAGGGCTGACAACAAATCAGGACCCTGTAAAAATAGAATTTGACCTGATGAAAATTGTCCCGCAGGAAAAATGGACAGATATCAACACACAGATGATTGCGCATGGACGCAAGGTCTGCATCGCCAGAAGGCCGAAATGCGCGGAATGTGTATTATTCCCCTACTGTACAGGCGGGCAGAAGCTGCAAAAGGAAAAGGAAAAGCAAAAAGCATAACGGCGGAAAGAAAAGAGGTGGCTGCCATGACGAAAACAAATGTAATGCGGCTTTTGGAAAGCGCGGGCATTGCATACCGCACAGCCGAATATGAATATGACGAAAGCAATCTTTCCGGACTTCATGCCGCGGAGCAGATTGGCATGCCGGCGGAACAGGTTTTCAAAACGCTCGTCACACGGGGCGATAAAACAGGGATACTGGTATTTTGTATCCCCGTAGATATGGAACTCGATTTAAAAAAAGCGGCAGCTGTTTCCAAAAATAAAAAAGTCGAAATGACGCATATGAAAGAACTTCTCGCCCTGACAGGATACATTCGCGGCGGCTGTTCACCCATAGGCATGAAAAAAAAGTATCCGACATTTATAGACGAAACCTGCATACTGTTTGACGAAATCGCCGTAAGCGCAGGAATCCGCGGGGAACAGGTGATACTTTCGCCCAATGACTTGGCCCGCTTCACCGAAGCCACCGAGGCTGACCTCACAAAAGAAACAGGCTGAAAGCTATCAATACCAAAAAGACGGAAAAACGCCCTTTCTGCGGCATTTTTCCGTCTTTTCTGCATTTCTCCCGCCCCGTCCAGAAGGACATACGCAAAGTCATCGCGCTCATGTACGATACGGAGCAGGGAGCCAAAAACGGGGCGCAGTGCCGTTTCGTAAAGCGTTTCCAATTCCGTTATGCTCATGTACTCATCTCCCGCAGACAGATTTTTCACTCACACCCCAGCCGTTTCAAAAACGCCTCTATTTTCTCAATGCAGACTTTCAATTCCTCCATGCTGTACGCGTAGGAAATGCGCACATGCCCCTCTCCGCTTTCTCCGAAGGAGTCCCCCGGCACAACAGCCACGCCGCCCTCAAACAACAGCCGTTCACAAAATTCCTGTGAGCTGAGTCCTGTTTTCCGTATGGACGGGAACACATAAAACGCGCCCTTCGGCTCAAAGCAGTCCATGCCCAGCCGCCGGAACTCCGCAAGCATGTATTTCCGCCGCTCGTCATACGCCTCCCGCATATGGGCGATATCCGCGTCACAGAGCACATCGTCCCGCAGGGCCTCCAACGCCCCATACTGGCTGACCGCCGGCGCGCACATGATAACATAGGCGTGTATCTTCCGCATTGCCTGTATCAAATCTTCCGGCCCCACGGCAAAGCCCATGCGCCAGCCCGTCATGGAAAAAGATTTCGCAAAGCCGTTCAGCACGATTGTCCTTTCCCGCATTCCTTCCAGCAAAGCAATGGAAACATGGTTCATTCCGCCGTAAGTCAGTTCCGCGTAAATTTCGTCAGAAATCACAAGCAGGTCATGTTTGAGAATTACAGGGACCAGCCGCTCCAAATCCGCACGCTCCATCACCGCACCCGTAGGGTTATTCGGGTACGGCAGTATCAACGCTTTTGTTTTTGGCGTGACAGCCGCCTCCAGCTCCTCCGCAGTCAGCCGGAAACCGTTTTCCGCCTTAGTCGTCACCACCACAGGCACGCCATGCCCCAGCACAATAGCGGGCTTGTACGCCACATAGGACGGTTCCGGTACAAGTATTTCGTCACCCGGCTCCAAAATTGCCCGTAAAGCGACGTCTATCGCTTCTGACGCGCCAATGGTACACAGTATTTCCGCCGCAGGGTCATATCGCAGGAAAAACCTGCGTTCCAGATAATGCGCAATTTCTGCCCGCAGTTCCGGCAGGCCCATGTTCGCAGTATACCTTGTTTTTCCTGCCTCCAGAGCGTCTGCGGCGGCGCGCCGCACGCGTTCCGGCGTTTTGAAGTCCGGTTCCCCCACGCAGAGGGAAAGCGCGTCCGGCGCCTGCGCGGCAATGTCCGCAAATTTCCGGATTCCCGACCATTCCATATCCCGTACTCGTTTCGCTATAAATTCTCTCACTGTTTTCCTTCCTTTCTCCTGCCGCCCAAAAGCAGTTCCGTTTAAAAAAATCATACCATATCCAGCCGCCAAAAGCCAGCCATACCGGGCAATGAGCGCCATTTTCCATGCAAGACAATATCGACACTGCCGGAAAGCTATGCTATAATGGGGAAAAAATCCCTGCGCAGTGCCAAACCATTCCTGTGCGCACTGTGCGTTCCTAAAACAAAGGAGGCATTGTTATGTACCGTATCAAAAATTTCACCAAAAACGACGATGTGCGCATTTTGGACACACTGGGGCCCTTTACTGTCATCGAATATCTGAGGGATTTGAGCGTTTCGCCGCTTTCCGCGCAGCAGGCTTATTTTGCCAGCGAAATGAACGTCCGGCGGCGGCAGGTTATCTGCGATTTATCCAAAGCCAACGTCACCGTACAGGCTGGCGCAATGCAGTGGATGGCTGGCAATGTCAACGCCACAACCGGCGTAAAGGGTGTCGGCGACCTGCTGGGCAAAGCCGTACGCGGCAAAGTTACGGGCGAATCCGCCATCAAACCCGAATATACCGGCGACGGTACACTCGTCCTTGAACCTACATATAAATATATCCTTTTGGAAGACCTTGCGGCATGGAATGGTTCCATCGTGCTGGATGACGGCCTGTTCCTCGCCTGCGATTCCACGCTGAAGCACAAAGCAGTCATGCGCTCCAATCTTTCTTCCGCCCTTGCAGGCAATGAAGGGCTGTTCAACCTTGGGATTAGCGGAAATGGCGTTGTCTGCCTGGAAACGCCCTGCCCGCGCGAAGAACTGATTGAAATTGAACTGGAGGACGATGTGCTGAAAATTGACGGCAACATGGCGATTGCATGGAGCGGCAGCCTGAATTTTACGGTAGAACGTTCCGGCAAAACGCTCATCGGCTCCGCCGCCTCCGGCGAAGGGCTGGTAAATGTGTACCGCGGCACAGGCAGAGTCCTGCTCGCACCCGTACTGGCAGACCAGCCGCCCACAGCATAAACAGCAGAAAGAAGGGTTTCTATGAAACTGCAAATCATACCGAAGCAGGACACAATCCCCGCCTTTGACCCGCATGCCATTCGGATACAGCATATTGCATACTATCCAGGCGGCAATACTTACGAAGGCGATGAAATCACAGAGGAAATCGTTTCTAAAATACTCTCTGAAATCCCCAGAGGGATAGAAGTCTGTCTTTCTCTGGACCCCTATGGGGAGGATAATTTTCTTGAAGTCATCTGCGGCAGTGGCTGGCTTGCGCTGGGCTATTCCTCCAATTGCGGGCAGGAAAATTATTATTCCTATAACCCTGCTTTCGCCGGAACAGAGGAACTCTGCCCGCTTACCAGCGGCGGGCAGTCGCCCATCGAAAAATACCTTGCCATAAATGACATTGAAGCCGGAACAGCCGCGGCCGCCTATTTTATCCGCACAGGCAGACTGTATCCTTGCATCGACTGGGCAAAGCAGATTGGATAAACGCCACTGGGGGGACAATCATGAAAAAATGCGTCATCGGGCTGCTGCCGAAAATCATTGCGTTTCTGGTAATTATAGGCTTTTTTCTGCCGTTGACCCTGCTGTTCCTGTGGCTCTTTCTGTATGATACGCAGGCCGCGCCAGACCTGCGCCAGACTTACCTGCTCGGCATACTCCTGTTTGGCGGTTTCCTGCTGTTTGCCGCCTACCGCACGCTCTATCTGGGGCTTGTCTGGGTGGAGTATGATGAAGAAACGGTTATCTTCCATTACTCCCGCACAGAGGAATATACTTTCCGTTGGGAGGATATCCCCGGGAAAGCGATTCAGGCCGGCGTGAATGGGCGCGGATATATTTTCTGCATCGAAGGGGATTATAAAGACAGACAGATTCCACTGAATCATGCTTCAAGCGGCTTTCGGGAATTTGAAAAAATGCTGGAAACAAAAGGTGTTTTAAGAAGGATTGGCGTTCTGCGCAAAGAGGATTACTGTGCCGCATACCAAAAAATGTGGGAAGGCATGAACAAAAAGCCATAAAACGGATTTCTGCGAAATACCAAAACGGGGAAAATCTCAATGGATTTTCCCCGTTTTTATACGCTCTGCTAAAACCGCAAATACCTGCTAACGCCGTCTGTTCTGACACTGCGCGTCAAAAATATTCTTTGTTATTTTCTCCTGGTCATCATCTCTCAACTCCAAAAACTGACAGCCATATTCAAATTCGCCATACTCTTTTTCAATCACGCGTTTCACTTCGCTATATATGGCAGATTCAGGACCGTTGTCCATCAGGCTGATTTTCAGCAGAAATTTATCGCCTTCATAATATCTGTCTCTTATACACATCTGACGCTGCCGACGA
>CAMQRG010000016.1 GCA_947036475.1 uncultured Clostridia bacterium | reverse complement strand
TACACGTAAGGAGTCGTCGGCAGCGTCAGATGTGTATAAGAGACAGTTCCACTACCCTGTGTCCGGTGACATTGCCTTTTTTGTCAATCTCCATGATGCAGCTCAGCGTCAGCCTGTCTGCATGTGGGTTCAGAGAGCAGATGCCGTTGCTCAGCTTGTGCGGCAGCATGGGAATGACTCTGTCCACAAGGTAAACGCTTGTGCCGCGCGCATAAGCCTCTCTGTCCAGTTCCGTCCGTTCGCGCACATAATGCGAAACGTCCGCAATATGCACGCCCAGCAGAAAGCTGCCGTTTTCCAGCCGACTGAGGGAAACGGCATCATCTAAATCCTTCGCATCTTCTCCGTCGATGGTGATGGTGAGTACGTCCCGCAAATCCTCCCGGTTTTCCAGTTCTTCCGGCGATGGCGCTGTTTCTGTATGTTCGATTTCGCGGTACACCTCATCGGGAAATTCCACCGCAAGGTCATGCTGACGGATAACGGAAAGAATATCCACGCCGGGGTCGTTGATATGCCCCAGTATTTCAATAACGCGCCCTTCAGGGTTGCGTCTGTCTTCGCCGTAATCTGTGATTTCCACAACGACCTTATGCCCTGTGACTGCGCCTGCGCTGTTTTCTTTGGGAATAAAAATATCGCGCGAAATTTTTCTGTCGTCTGCTGTTACAAAACCGAAGCTGCGCCCATGCTGGCGGCTTTCTTCATAAATGCCGACAATGTGCGTTGTACCGCGTTCCAGAACGCGTATGATTACGCCGTCCGCCTTTTTTCCCGGCTCTGCTTTATGGAGGACCTTGAAAAGTACACGGTCCTTCTGCATCGCGCCGTTTGTTTCGCTTGCGGGGATAAAAATATCCTCGTCACCTTCATCGGGAGTGACAAAACCAAAGCCACGATTGTGGCCGCTGAATGTGCCGGTTGCCATTTGCAGGTCCTTTGCTGCCGCGATTCTGCCTTTTTTTGTTTCAAAAATATGCCCTTCCGCGAGAAGTTCGTCCAGCAGCATGTCAAATTTTTCTTTGTCTTCGGCTGGTACAGAGAGCATTATCCGCAGTTCCTTACGTTTCATTGGGCGGTATTCTTCGCTTTCCATATAAGCCAGTATTCGCTTTTTCCGTTCTTTCATCAGTGTTGTTTCTTCCATAGAAATCTGTTCTCCTTATTCTTGTAGGGGTTATTATGCAAAACAGCCGCCTTTCTTGGGCGGGTTAGATGCGGTAAAAAGGTGTCAAATCTAACAGGTCTGGTTTTGGCTGCGCAGGCAGTCTTTTCCTATCATATACCATACTGTGCCGCAAAGCAATCAGAAAATGCAAAAGAGACGAAAAATATCGACTTATTTTTTGAAAAACGGCGGAAAAAGCCGGTTTGAGAAGTGCTGGATAAAGTTTACAAAAAGTTCACAAACCCTACACACCAAATTCACAATAATATTTTATGATTAAATTGTCCTTCAGAAAGGACAGCAAATAACATAGTAATACATACCCTCCCCTTTTAAGAAAGAGCCTGCGAAGGCTCTTTCTGTTTGCGTGGGGAATATTTTTATCAAGTTCCATAAACAGGACAGGCTATGTATGTCACTGTTTTTTTGACTGCGCGGCAGCGTTTTTCCGCACCAGTTCTTCCCAGGTACGGAAACCGGCACATGAGGCGATGACGTCTGTACATTTTTCAAAAATTTCATCCAGTTCTTCCGGAGTGACGCCGCTTTTATAATCTGTTTCAATCAACTTCGTTTGAACGCTTTTGAGCTGTTCAAGCGTCAGGACATTAAAATTTTTTTGTGTTACAAAACCTAAGTTTTTGGAAGAAAGTGCATCAAACGAATTATAGTTATATATGACTTTCATGATATAACACCTTCCTTTATTTTTGCTGTTTTATGTGGCTGTTTTAGCATATGGAGGCAGATTTTGCAATGAATGCCAGCCTTTTTGCCGAGAAAAGAAAAATGCTTTACGGCAGGATTTTCACTTTTGTGAAAGCTCTTTTTGATTCTTTTGTTGTTTTGTGGTATGATGGTTGCCGGAAAAGAAAATAAGCTGGATAGCGGGAGGAAGAAATGGCAAAGTTATATTTCAGGTTTGGCGTGATGGGGAGTTCTAAATCTGCACAGGCGTTGACAACAAAGTTTAATTATGAAGAACAGGGAATGCGGGTCTGGCTCATCAAGCCTGCGGCAGATACGCGTTATGGTGTGGACAAGGTCTATTCCCGCATTGGGCTGGAGGACAAGGCTGATGCGATTACCGCAGAAACGGATTTGTTTCAGACGTTTCGGGACAGAGAACGTGAGTTTTACGACGTGATTATTGCGGACGAGGCACAGTTTTTCACACCGGCTCAGATTGAACAGCTGCGCGACGTGGTAGACCAGTACAACGTGCCTGTGTTCTGCTTTGGCCTGCGGACGGATTTCCAGACGAAACTGTTCCCGGGGAGCGCAAGGCTTTTTGAGCTTGCAGATTCTATTACGGAGCTGAAAACCGTCTGCACATGCGGCGGCAAAGCGATGGTAAACGCCCGGCTGGACAGTGACGGGAATGTTGTAACAGAGGGAGAGCAGGTTTTTCTGGGCGGAAACGAAGCATACCGCCCCATGTGTTATAAATGTTGGAAGAAAGCGCAGGCAAAGGGGGAGGAAACTGTATGACGGACAGGGAATTTATTGATTTTCTGCATATTGCAGAGCATTTGAAGGACAACACACGCCATTCTGTCACCAGCAAGGGCAGGCCGGAAAGCGTAGCAGAGCATAGCTGGCGCGCGTCGCTGATGGCGCTGCTTTTGGAAGATGAGATAGAGGGCGCGGATTTCAATAAAATCATACGCATGTGTATCCTTCATGATTTGGGCGAAGCGATTACGGGGGATATTCCTTCTTTCCTGAAAACGGAGGCGGATTCTGCGCATGAAGATGATGTTCTGTTTCAGCTTTTGGATACGCTGCCGGAACCGCAGAGTGGGAAGATAAAGGCATTGTTTGAGGAGATGCTCGCGCTGGAAACGCGGGAGGCGAAGATATACAAGGCGCTGGACAAACTGGAGGCTGTTGTCCAGCATAACGAAGCGCCGCTTTCCAGCTGGCTGCTTTTGGAATATGAGTTGAACCAGACCTATGGCGCGAAGGAGGCGGAGGCGGAGCCGAAGCTGAAAAGCCTGCGCGCGCTGGCTGTGCTGGACACGAGGGAGAAAATAGAGCGGGGCAAGTAAAAGAATGGAAAAATTAAGACCTTGGGACTTTGTCCCAAACCCTGCTTCTTTCTCTAAGAGAAAGAAGCAAAGAGTATTGTGCGAAACTGCGTTTCGTGGAGAGAATTGATTTTTTAGCATTTGTCTTTGCGTAGTAAAGCGTAACTTTGCGAAGCAAGGTGCTGATTTTAGGCTGGAGGGTCGGGCATTTTACATGTGACAAAACGTGCTTTCCCCTTTGTCTGAAACGGAGGAATGGCAATGCGCGACAGGAGCGGCATGAAGTTTTCAAATCTGCAAATTGTAGCGGCGGGATATGCGGCGGTCATACTGGCAGGAACGCTATTACTTCTGCTGCCCATTTCTGCGCGGGAGGGCATGACGACGCCTTTACAGGCGCTGTTTACATCGGTTTCAGCCTCCTGTGTAACGGGGCTTGCATTGGTAGATACAGCGGTGCATTGGTCGACATTCGGGCAGATTGTAATACTCTGTCTGATTCAAATTGGTGGGCTGGGTTTTATGACAATTTCCCTGCGGCTTTTGCTGCTTTTGCGGCGGCGTGTACGCCTGCGTTACAGGGAAGTAATGGTGGAAAGCATCAATTCTACGCAGATTGGCGGCGTACTCCGGCTGACAAAAGAAATTGTTGCGGGCACATTTTTCTTTGAACTGGTAGGCGCGGCATTACTGGCGTTCCGCTTTGTGCCGGAATTTGGCTGGGAGAAAGGGCTGTTTTACAGCGTGTTCCATGCGGTTTCAGCATTCTGCAATGCAGGATTTGACCTGATGGGAGAAAAAGAGGCGTTTTCCTCGCTCGTCAGCTATCGCGGGGACGTACTTGTCAATCTGACAGTAATGATATTGATTGTAACAGGCGGACTGGGTTTTCTGGTTTGGGAGGACCTGCTCCGCAACAGGCATCATTGGAAAAAATATCGCCTGCAAACGAAAATTGTGCTATGTATGACGATGATTTTGCTGCTGGGAGGAATGGCGGGAACGCTGCTTCTGGAACGGCATGGCGTGCTTGCGGGGCTGCCCGCAGGGGAACGGGCGCTTGCCGCTCTGTTCCAATCCTGCACAGCAAGAACGGCAGGTTTTAATACGGTGGATACTGCCGCGCTGGCAGATGGCGAAAAACTTTTGACGATGCTCCTGATGTTCATTGGCGGCAGCCCCGGCTCTACTGCGGGCGGCGTGAAAACGACAACGCTTACTGTACTGCTGGTTTATGCCATTTCGTCTATCCGGCATGAGCAAGATGCGCATATATTTGGACGAAGCCTGACGGGGGAACTTCTGCGCAAAGCAGTTACGGTGTTTATGCTGCATATCCTGCTGGCAACGGCAGGTACGCTCCTGCTCTGCGGCTTGCAGCCCCTTCCGCTGACAGACGTACTGTTTGAAGTCTTTTCGGCTCTGGGGACGGTTGGCATGACAACGGGAATCACGCGGGAACTGACGCCTGTTTCCTGCGGGGTAATTATGTTCCTGATGTATTGCGGCAGGGTTGGCAGTGCATCGTTTGCTGTTGCGCTTTTGGAAAAGAAGGCCAGGCCGCCGGTGCGTTTTCCTGCGGAACGGCTGACTGTTGGGTGAGGTGAGAATATGAAATCTTTTTTGATAATCGGCATGGGTTCGTTTGGGCATCATTTATGCCGCAGTCTTTCCAAGCTGAAATGTGAGATTATGGTAGTTGACAGAGATGAGAGCGCGGTGGAAGATGTTCTGCCGCTTGTTGTCAGCGCGAAAATTGGAGACTGTACAAATCCGGAGGTTTTGCGTTCGTTTTCGGTGAAAAGCTTTGACACCTGTTTTGTCTGCATGGGAACGAATTTCCAGAACAGCCTGCAAATCACAAGTCTTTTGCAGGAAATGGGGGCAAAACGTGTTTTGAGCAAGGCGGACGAGGATATCCATGCGAAATTTCTTTTACGCAATGGTGCAAATGCCATTATTTACCCGGAAAAGGATATTGCCGAACGGATTGCCATAGAGGAAAGTTCAGACAATATTTTTGACTGTATGGAACTGGGAGATGGATATTTCATCATGGAAATCAATCCCCGAAAGGAATGGCTGGGCAAAACGATACGGGAAATGAATTTCCGCAGCCGCTACCGCCTGAATATTATGGGAATCAAGCAGGACGGCGTGCTGAAGCTGATGCCGGATTTGAACTATGCGTTCCGGGAAGGGGAGCATTTAATGGTGATGGGCACGGAAGAAGACATTTTGAAGGTGGCAAAGGAATGAGGACGATACGGAAAATTAAGCAGGAAAAGAAACGATTTCTGCCGCTTTTGCTGCTGGGCGATGAACAGGAGGACATGATAGACCGTTATCTGGAACGCGGGACGCTGTATGTAATGGAGATAGACGGGACAGCTGCTGCAGTGGCTGTTGTTACGCGGGAAACGCCGGAGGCCTATGAACTGAAAAACATTGCCGTTGCGCCTGAATTCCAGAGAAATGGGCTGGGCAGAGCGATGATTGCGTATGTCTGGGCGGACTGCGGCGGGGCAGGAAAAAGCCTGCTGGCAGGGACAGGAGAAGCACCCCGGACGATGGCGTTTTATGAAAACTGTGGGTTCATGCTTTCACATCGTGTGGAAAACTTTTTTACGGAGCATTATGACCACCCCATTGTGGAGGAAGGCGTGACGCTGCGGGATATGGTTTATTGGGTGAAACGATGAAAGTATCAGGAACTGTCAAACAAAACAGGCATGGCTGAAATCCGCTGCGGGAGGACAGCCATGCCTGATATTTTTGCATTTATCTGCGCTGGAATCTATGGGAAATCAGAAGGGCAGGAATTTATTCAGGAAGGAAAGCCCCAGCTTTTTACGTACTGCGTCCGCACTCTGATAGCCCAGCCGTTCCGCCTCCTTCAGCAGCTTTGCGGCCTTCTTTTTATCTCCGCCCTGACCGACTGCAAGGGCGTAATTGCCGAGGGTTGCGGCATAATCCACATCGTTCGGAGAGATAAGGGAAAGCCCTTTTTCGTAGTATTCACAGGCAGTCTGGAACTGCCCGCGGACGAGATAGACTGCGCCGATGTTGCCATAGGCTACGCCGTCGGAAGGGTTGAGGGAAAGAGCCTTTTCGTAGCAGGAAAGGGCTTTTTCGTGTGCGCCCAGGCTGCGGTATGCCCTGCCAAGCCGCACCCAGATATCCGGCATATTTCCGTTTACCTGCAAAGCGCTTAAAAGAGCCTGTATTTCCAGAGAGGTCTGCCCCTGCTGGCGGTATTCGCCTGATTTGGCGATATAGGAAAACGCAAGGGCTTCTGCTTCGGGACCGCTTAATATTCGCTCGCTTTCTTCCCGCGTATATTTTCTGCCGCAGAAGGAACAGACCAGCGCACCCTGTTCCGCGACTAAATCGCTGGAGCCGCAGGCCTGACATTTTAAGATTTGCATAGAATTACACCTCGTTTCAACCAGTTTCCGCTTTTTGCGCTGTAACATTTTGTGCTTTTATATGTCAAAAAATAATGTTTCCTGTATGTGTAATATTGTAGCATATCAGAAAAATCCTTACAAGTCTCGGAATGGGGAGGATTTGCAGCAAACGCGAAAAAACGCGGAGTACTCGCCCAAGCGGGCAATCAGGTTTGCTTGTCCGTTTGGGGGAATACTCCGCGCTTTTCCAGAGAGAGATTTTATTCGGGAAGAACCGCAGAAGCGGTCGTGTTATCCAATGGGGCGTCCTGCGCCTGCAGCTGTTCCATCGCGGGTGCGTCATGGTTTGCCACATAGAGGGACATTCCTGTGACAAAAGAAAGCGTGAAAGTGACCATTGCGATACTGAATAATTTCATAAGTTGTTTTTTCATAAACGTCTCCTCCTTTGGCGTTTTTGTCTGTACCAGTTTTACTGGAAGTTTTATTTCTTTTTTGTTTCTGATAAGAGTATAGCACAGAATGGAGCGGCGTAGGTTACAACAGGTTAACATTACCGTTACAATGTGGTTTCACTTTTATTACGGGAGTGTCTCAGAAAAAATACAGAATTATGACAAAATACGACAAACAATTCCGGAAAGGGGCTGGCCCAATCTGCCGGACTGTGAAATAGGAATATATTCCTTTCAGGTTTTTTGTGGTGGTGGAGGATGGAGGGGCAAGGAGAGATACTTAAAATTTTCTTAAGAGAGGCATGACCTCTCTTTTTTTTGTGCGGGAAAATGCCGGAAATCAAGGATTTTTTGAAAAAAAGAAAAGAAAAAAACATATGTTCAGGGGTTGTATTTTTGTTACAGTTATATTACAATGTGGTAAGAAGTGGTATAAAGTGGGGTGAAATGGAGAATTTTTACTATATCTTGTAACCTGTGGTGAAAGGTGGTGACGGCAGGATGTTCATGGGACAATATCAGCATTCCATAGATGCAAAAGGGCGTTTGATTGTGCCCGCGAAGTTCCGAGAGGGTCTTGGTGAGCATTTTGTCGTGACAAAAGGGCTGGATAACTGTCTGTTTGCTTATCCGCAGGACGAATGGAAGATTTTTGAGGAAAAATTGAAACAGCTGCCGCTGACCAATACAGGCGCAAGGAAATTCGTGAGGTTTTTCTTTGCGGGAGCGGTAGAGTGCGAATTAGATAATCAGGGGCGCATTATGGTGCCGCCCCATTTGAGAGAATATGCGGGGCTGAAAAAGGAAGTTGTTTCTATCGGTGTGAACAACCGCATTGAGATATGGAACAAAGAAAGCTGGAATGATTACAGCAACGAGGAAGATTATATCAGCAATGAGCTGGCATTTGAAATGGAAAATCTGGGAATTTAACGGAAAGGATACAGCAGATGGAATTTCATCATGTTTCTGTACTTCTGCGGGAGTGTATCGAACAGTTGAATATAGATACGGACGGCTGTTATGTAGATGGCACAATGGGCGGCGGCGGACATTCGCTGGAAATTGTAAAGCGGCTGAAAGGCGGCAGACTCATTGGCATAGACCAGGACCCGAACGCGCAGAAAGCGGCAGGGAAACGGCTGCGGGACTATCAGGACAGGGTAACGTTCGTACGGGATAATTTCGGCAATATTGCCCGCATTTTGGACGGGCTTGGAATAGAAAAGATAGACGGAATGCTGCTGGATATCGGCGTATCGTCGCATCAGCTGGACGAAGGGGAACGGGGGTTTTCCTATCAGCAGGACGCGCCGCTGGATATGCGCATGAATCCGGACAAGCCGTTCAGTGCGTATGACGTGGTAAACGGCTATGACGAGGAAGAACTCAACCGCGTGATATTCACCTATGGCGAGGAACGCTGGGCGAAGCGTATCGCGCAGTTTATTGTAAAGGAACGGCAGGACTGCCCCATTGAAACGACGGGCAGACTGGTGGAGGTCATCAAAAAGGCTGTGCCGAAGGGCGCGCGGAAAGATGGACCGCATCCGGCGAAGCGCACGTTTCAGGCGATACGGATTGAGGTCAACGGAGAACTGGACGTGTTGCAGCAGGCAATAGACGCTGCGGCAGGGCGGCTGGCTCCGGGCGGGCGGCTCTGCATCATCACATTCCATTCTCTGGAAGACAGGATTGTGAAAGAAGCATTCCGCAGATTGGAAAATCCATGTATCTGCCCGCCGGAATTTCCGGTATGCGTTTGCGGAAAAAACCCATTTGGCAGGGTATTAACACGAAAGCCCATACTGCCGGGTAAAGAAGAACTGGAACAAAATCCCCGCGCAAGGAGCGCGAAACTTCGTGTATTTGAAGCGGCAGGGGAAACCTGAAAATATTTTTTGAACATACAAGGAGGGGAACATCATGGCAGCAAGTCAAAGACGCAGAAGGGACGATTTTAACAGGGGGACGTCCTATTATACATATGGGAATGTTGCGTATGAATTGCAGCCGGACTATACCCCGCACCCTCTGTATGAGGAAAAACGCCGCAAAGAGGAGGAAGCCCGGGAGGCGAGGGCAGAAGCCAGAGAGCGGAGAATCTCCACAGCGAAGATGATACTTGCGGCACTGGTGCTGTTTGCGGGCTGCATTGCGTTTATGGGGATGCATGTTTTAGTGGCAAATGAAGAGATATCTTTGAGAAAACAGAAAAGTGAACTGGCTGATTTGAAGGCGGGCAACGCGATACTGGAAGCGGAACTGACGGAAAAGCTGGATATGGACTTTATCAAGGAGGAGGCAATCAAACGGCTTGGTATTGCAGAACCGCAGCCTTACCAGATTGTTTATATTGACGTGCCGAAGCAGAGTTATACGGTGCAGCATGCCGATGATGAGGCGGAGCAGGACCCTTCTGTATTGTCAAAGATTTCAAATATTGTGAAAAAGGATTGATGAGAGGATGAAAAGAGAGGCGCATGGAATAAAAGCGAAGGGGAGATTTGCTTTTATTCTTTTTGTATTTATGGTAACGATGTGCGTGTTGATGACGCGCGTGGTCTATTTGAAAATTGTGCATGGGGCGGAATATGAAGCGGAGGCGAAAAAACAGCAGATTAACCGCTACGATGTGGAAATAGCGGCGAACCGCGGCAGTATACTGGACAGGAATGAGCAGGTGCTGGCGGTTTCAACGGCGGTGTTTAATGTCGCGCTTGACCCTTTGCAGCTGGCAGATGAAAAAAAGACGGAGGAGCAGGAACGCACCCTGACAACACTCTGCGAATATTTTCCGGAACTGAATTATTCCGACTTGAAATACCACATTACGCTTGACCCGACAACGGGCGAAATCAATTCGCCGAACCACTGGAGATATCTGGTGAAGGGTATTGAGCGCGATGTAAAGGAAAAGCTGGAAGCAGAAAACCTGAAAGGCGTTTATTTTGAGCAGACAAGCCGCCGTTCCTATCCGCTGAAATCGCTGGCATGCCATCTGATTGGCTTTGTGCGCGGCGGTGCGTCATGGGGGCTGGAAGGCTATTATGCTGACGAAATGACAGGCACGCCGGGACGCTCTTTTATCCTCTATCAAGGCGCGGACAGGGTGACCTATCAGGAATATCCTGCGCAGGACGGCAGTACCATCGTGACTACGCTGGATTATACCATACAGCAGTATGCGGAGGAGGTCGTGCAGGAAACCATGAAGGAATGGCCCTCCCAAAATGTTGCGGCGATGGTAATGAATCCCAATACGGGTGAAATATATGCGATGGCGGCGGCTGACAAATTCGACCTGAACGACCCTTCCAAGCCGTTGGAACTGGAAACGGACGCGGAGTTTCAGGAAAGGTGGGAGGCAATGACGACACAGGAGCAGAGCAATTACCTGAACAATATGTGGAGGAATTTCTGCGTCAGTGATACCTACGAGCCAGGCTCAGTCTATAAGCCAATTACAGTTGCGGCGGCTCTGGAAGAAGGGCTGATTAACATGAATGATACATTTACCTGCAATGCTGTGATTACGGTTGCGGACAAGGAAATCGGTTGTGCAAACAAAAGCGGGCATGGGACGATTGATGTGACAGAAGTTTTAGCGCAGTCCTGCAACCCGGGCGTGGTGCAGATTGCACAGAAGCTGGGGGCGGAGACTTTTTACAAATATCAAAAGGAATTTGGATTCGGACAGGACACGGGAATCGACCTTCCCGGTGAACCAGGGGTGAATACTTGGAACAGGGTTATGCATGCGCTTTCTGGGATTGGCCCTACGGAACTGGCAACGATGTCCTTCGGGCAGACGTTCAACTGCTCTTCTGTACAGATGGTGACAGCTTTTTCCGCGCTGATTAACGGCGGGAATCTGGTAAGGCCTTACGTGGTTTCTCAGATTAAGGACAGCACAGGCACAGTCATAAAGGAGCATGGCACGGAGATTGTGCGGAAGGTGATTTCGAGGGAAACCTCGGATGCGCTCCGAAGCGCGATGAAAGCAACGGTAGACCATGGTACAGCCAGAAAGATACAGATACCGGGTTATTCCATTGGATGTAAAACGGGTACAGCTGAGCAGGGGGCCCGTACAAAAGATAACCTTTGGACGTTGACACACATGGTATATTTTCCGGCGGAAAACCCGCAGTATCTAGTGTTTACGGTGATCCATATTCCTGACGAATATCAGGACGGCGTGCAGTCCACCGGACCTATGACGAAAAAGCTGATGGAAAACATCATCAAATATAAAAACCTTGAGCCTACGGAATCCGAGGACGCCGCGCCGCTGAAATCCGGCCAGACAGTGACGATGCCGGAGTATATCGGCAGCAGTGCCTATCAGGCGACTCTGGATTTGGACGCGCAGGGTCTGAATTATAAAATTGTCGGGACAGGCAATCAAATTACAAATCAGGTGCCGAAGGTTGGAACGGACGTTGAAATCGGCAGCGAGGTTATATTATATGTAGAAAAAACCGAAGAAGAAATTGGTACGGTGAAAGTGCCGAATGTAGTCGGCAAGAGCTACGACGATGCAGTGAAAGAGCTGACAGATTTGGAGTTTGAGGTAGTGTTTGAGGGCGAGGAAGGCGGAAATGTGGTTTCCCAAAGCCCGAAACATGGTCTTTCTGTGGAGTCGGGCAGTGAAGTAACCATTAAGCTGGAAAAAGCAGAAGAGCCGGAAGAAGGCAAGATGGAGTAGTCAAAAAAAGGTTTGGGAAGAAGTGAGATTCCCAAACCTTTTTTAGTGGGGATTATTCATAGGGATATTCTGCGAAATAATCCGTGCCGTCCCCTTCGTCCAGCCATTTTTCAAACCAGCCCAGAAAATCCTGCCGCTGACAGCAGGGCTGCACGCCCATCTCGCTGAAATGCCAGACTTCCCCGCGGCATGGGCCTGTGACAATCAGCTGGAAGGTCTGGCAGCAGCCAATGTCAATCAGTTCCAGCGTGCCGTTCATAGTGTCCATCATTTCTGCTTCGGAAACATCATCTCCCCAGATATATTCTGTTTCGTAGGGGAAGGGGAGGGAAAGCCTTGCGGTTTCCTCCGCATTTGCAGGCGGGAGGGGGAGTATTTTGCGTTCACGTTTCCATGTACACCCGTTTCCGATTTCCAGAAGGAAACGGCGGAAGCCTTCCGGAATGGTTACGCCCGCAGTCCGCTCAAAGGCAAGGATTTCCTGTTCCGGAAGCGGCGCGCCCAGAATAGTTTGATTTTGCGCTGTTTTTTGTTTGATACGATGGATTACAGTATCCATTTCACTGCTTTGGTAAATTGCCATTTGAATCCCCCTTTTATTCTTCCATATGACTCCGAACCAGCTCCAGCAGTTTCTTTTCCAGCAGTTCATATAAAACGTCATAACCTGCATTGCTCAGATGTACGCCGTCATACTGGAAAAGGGCTTCATACGTTTCTGCGTCCTCTTTTCTTTGCAGGAAGGCGGAAAACAGGTCTGCCACAGGGCAATGGTAGGATTCTCCCAGTTTCCGCACAATGTTGCTGTAAAGTTCAACGCGGTCTGTTGTTGTGAACGGATAGAAATCCGTATCAATAACAGGCGGCGGAGTCAGGAGCAGAGGGAGAGTGCGGCCCCCGTTGAAACTTGTTTCCGTCTGGGCTGACGCAAGGATACGCTCGATAATCTGGCTCATGTTCTGCTCATATTCCCAAGGGGTGCGATACTGCCCTTCGTTCAGCGCACTGTCGTTTGAGCCAAGCAGTATGCATACAATCTGCGGGTGGTGGCGCAGTACGCTCTGTTCCAGCCGCCGCAGAGCCTCCCGCGTGGTCTCGCCGTTTATGCCGCTGTTATAAACATGCCATGAGAGATTGGGCTCCTGCTGTGGCAGCTGGCGGGCAAGGCGTGCGGGATAGGCGATATGGCTCAGTACGCCGTAGCCGTAGGTCAGGCTGTCCCCAAACGCGACAATGGTACACTGTTTCATAAAAATGCTCCTTTCCGTTTCGTGGGGAAATTCCCCGTTCTTCTATTTTAGAGGGGGATGAGCGGAAAGTCAATTCGATTGACAGTCCAGCATTTCCGGAAACATCAGCGGAACCTCTTTTTTGTAATTGCGGCTGATATAAGCGTATTTTTTTGAGTCGAAAAAGGTAACAACCCAAGGGTCTTTGGATTTATCAATCGCGGCAATGTTTTTCGTATTGACGATAAAGGAGCGGTGTGTCTGCACAAAAAAGCTTGCAGGCAGCCGTTCCCGCACCCGGTAGAGCGGTATGGGCAGTGTATGTGTTCCTGTTTTGGTATGCAGTACAGATTTTTTCATTGTACTTTCCACAAAAAGGATATCGCAGTAAGGTATGCTGAAAATCTCCTTTGATGTACTGATATTGCAGTGGAATGCAGTATCAAAATGAATTTTTTGGTACATTTCGTCATAATGCTGGATTAAAGCAGCCAGTTCCTCTTTTTTCTCGTTCCGAAGCGGACAGAAGAAAAATTCGCAGGACTTCCAAAGCACAAACGCAGAAAGCAGATATTCGATTTTGAATGAAAAAAACAGCATAGGTGTATGCTGGTACTTCTTTTTCTGGCGTATGCGGGAAATGATTCGGTTCGTTGCGGAATAATTCTCATCCAGCCAGAACAGAAAACAGTCAATGGAACAGGAATCCAAAAGAGGCTGTATGTTTTCCCATGCATTTTCTTCTAAAATCAGATTTTGGCTGCAGTTTATGCAAATATCTTTTACTTCTTTTTTGATCGCTTCAGGAAAATTTGAAAACAACATCGTAAACATTTGAGCTTGTCCCCCTTCAAATCTGAAAAGTATAGACATAAGAAAAACACTCAAACAAAAAATCAAACACGATCGTACAAAGGTACCGCTTGCTTGGTCTGCTGCAGAGAGTTTTCCGGTTGTCTGTTACAAAATAAAATTTTTACAATGTGAAGCTAAAAATATAAGCAGAGCATAAGTAAAGTATATAGTGCAAACATGCAAAATAAAGTGAATGAAATTATTATATCACAAAATGTGAAAAAGTAAAGACTATTTTAATAAAAAATTATCGAAAATAAGAAAAAAGCGAAAAACAGCGTTATATTTTCGCGATAAAACAATATTTCAAGGGAGTTCTGGCAAATGTATGCGGGGAATTATTTTGCATGTTTCCGAATCTCAAACATAATATGAAACAAAAGGAGTTGGACAGGTCATGAGTATTGACGCAGTTTGGAATGCACTGCCCAGGCGGATGCGGGGACGGGGGCTGGAGAAAGAAAAACTGGAAAAGCTGAATCTGCAGGAAATACGCCTGCGATGCGGACAGCCGCTTTTGCTGAAGGGAGAAAATGGCGTCCGTTTTCTGCGGCAGGACGGCGTGCCTGCGGAATCATCGGAGGGCTGTATCCGCATTTCCAAGGCGGACATACAGGAAACGGTATCCCTGCTAAGTGCATATTCACTGTATGCATTCGAGGAGGAACTCCGGCAGGGCTATCTGACCATAGAGGGCGGGCATAGGGTCGGATTCTGCGGCAAAGCTGTGCTGGAAGGCGGAGAAATTCGCACGCTCCGGCAGATTAACGCTCTGAATATCCGCATCGCACGGGAAATCAAGGGCTGTGCGTCCAAAATACTTCCGTTTCTGATGGAAGATGGAACATTCTGCCATACCCTGATTGTTTCCCCGCCGGGGTGTGGGAAAACAACGCTTCTGCGGGATATCATTCGCAGCCTGAGCAGCGGCGAGGGTGGCAGACAGCTGACGGTAGGCATTGTGGACGAGCGTGGGGAGATTGCGCCGCTTTGGGACGGCGTGCCGCAGATGGATTTAGGACCCTGTGCAGATATTTTGGAGGGCTGCCCGAAAGCGAGTGGTATGCTGCTTCTATTGCGGAGTATGTCCCCCGAGGTCATCGCGGCGGATGAACTGGGGCGCGCGGAGGATATGCGGGCAGCAGAGGAAGTGCTGAATGCGGGTGTAAAGCTGATTTCCACCGTACACGGCAGGGATATGGAGGATTTACAGACTCGGCCATACCTGCGGGAGCTGGTGGAAAAGGGGATATTTGAACGGTATGTGTTCCTTTCCCGCAGAAGGGGAACAGGCACAATCGAGGAGATACGGAACGGCAGTAAGGAAGTGCTTTGGAAGGGGGGCGGCGCGGAATGGAACTGATTTTCCATATGGCAGGGATACTCCTTATTATGGGTTCGACTGTCTGGACAGGGGCAACCCTTGCGGCGCGGGAAAAATATCGTCTGCGGGATTTGGAGGGGCTGGAACGGGGCGTACTGCTGTTGGAAGGACAGATTGCCTATCTCTCTGCCCCGCTGCCGGAGGTGCTGGAAAGTGTGGGCTGGAAAATGGAAGGGACTGCGGGTGAAGTCTTTCGGCAGGCAGCAGAACGAATGGCACGACGGGAGGGTGTTTCGGCAGAGGAAATATGGGCAGAAGTCTGGCAGGCAGGGCGGAAGGAAACCTTTTTCCGGCAGGAAGATATGGACGCACTCCTGCTTTTTGGCAAAACATTGGGTTTTTTGGATAAGGAACAGCAGAAAAACAGCATTCGTCTGTTTCTGCGCTATCTGGAAAGTGCACAGGAGCAGGGCAGACGGCGGCTGGATAAAAACGGGCGTCTGTATTACGGCATGGGTATTTTGAGTGGTCTTATGCTAGTAACAGTGCTGCTGTAAAAAGCTGGGAGGGAAGGTATGGAAATCAATATTGTATTTCGGATTGCGGCGGTAGGGATACTGGTGGCAGTGCTCAATCAGGTTCTGATACGCGCCGGACGGGAGGAACAGGCAACAATGACAACGCTTGCAGGACTGGTAGTCGTGCTGTTCTGGGTCATTCAATATATCAGTACGCTGTTTGAAACGGTGCAGACGCTGTTCCAGTTATGAGGGGGCGGGGTATATGGAGATTGGAAGAATCATCGCACTGGGACTGGTCGGCACATCTCTGGCGGTGGTGCTGAAAAAAGAAAGCCCTCAGTTCGCGCTCCTGCTGTCAGTTGTGACAGGTGTACTCATCTTTTTTATGGTCTGCGGCTACTTGGAGGGACTGTTGCAGATGCTGCGGGAAACGGCAGAGCGGGCAGGCGTCGGCAGCGGGTATTTCGCAGTGGTTCTGCGTGTGATTGGTATTGCGTATCTGACGCAGTTCGGGTCTCAGCTATGTGTGGACGCAGGGGAAACGGCAATCGGCAGCAAGATTGAGCTGGCTGGGAAAATACTCATGATGGCGGCGGCAATGCCTGTGCTGACGGCTTTGCTGGAAATGGTAATGAACTTATTTTGAGCAGAACAAAAGCAGACTTTGGAGGGATACATATGAAAAAAGTGATATGCGCGGCTATTCTGCTGTTTGCGTTCCTGCTGCCATTTCCGCAGAGTGTTTTTGCTGCCGAAATGGACGAGCTTTTGCAGGAAGAACTGCAGCGGCTGGAGGTCGAAGCGGTGGACAGGGCAGCAGAGGGATTGGAGCCGGAACAGGGCTTCGGGAAACTGCTTCGGGATATCTTGACAGGGGCGTTTGATTTTTCCTTTGAAGATTTTGGGGAGGAACTGGCGGAGGCGGCTTTTGGCGAATTCCGCATACAGGGCAGGCTTTTGGCGCAGCTAGTGCTTGTCGTGGTGCTGAGTGCGGTACTGAAACAGCTGAACAGCTCGTTTCAGGGGAAGTCTGTGGGGGAGATGGGCTTTTATCTCTGCTATATGGTGCTTGTTGTGGTGATTTTATCTTCGTTTCACAGCATTTCGCAAAGCGTTGTGGAGAGGATAAGCGGAATTTGCAAGGTTTATGAAGCAATGCTGCCTATATTCCTCGTCCTTTCGGCGACTTCTGGTAATTTCACGCAGACCGCTATGATGGGACCTGTGCTGATGGGCGGTTCGGCGGCACTTTCCTTTGCGGTCAGCTACATACTCGTTCCTGCTATACTGCTGGCAGTTTCTCTGGAACTTGCAGACCATATTTCGGAAAAAGCCATACTGGGACGGTTTGCGAAGCTGCTGCGGCAATGTCTTGCATGGGGCATGAAGGGCGCGGCAATGTTGTTCATGCTTCTGATATCCTTACAGAAAATTGGCGGCGGGGCAATGAATGGGCTGGCAGCCAGAACAGCAAGGATTGCGGTCAATTCTGTTCCGGTGGTGGGGAATGTCATGGGCGGCGCGGTGGAAACGGCGGCAGCTGTGGCAGGCACGCTGCGCAGCGGAACGCTGGTTGCGGCGGCTGTGTTCCTGCTCCTGCTCTGTATTCCTTTGGTGGTCAAAATGCTTGTGATACTGCTTGTGTTTCAGGTGACGGCGGCAGCGGCGGAGTTTATCTGTGAAGAAAGACTGGTGGAATGTATTGCAGCGGCGGGGGAATATACCGCCCTTCTGCTGGGGGTTATTGTTCTGGGAGAGGGAATGTTTCTGTTTTCCGCCCTGTTGCTGCTGGGAGGGCTTTAGGCAGTGTCGTCACAAGTATCTGTACACGCCTTTCCGGCAAATTTTGTGGCTTTTTCTTTATAAATTCTTGCCTGAAATCCGCCCCAATTATGCAAGAAAATACGTACCTTCGCTTAACAAGCGTGTATCCTCTTGTCAGGCGAAGGTATGCATGACTTATGACAACACTGCCTGGGATTCGGAGGGAAAAAGGAATGATGGAGGCTTTTACCGCATATATAAAAACTATAACGGCTTTGACCATTTTTTCCGCTATGGCGGAAATCCTGATGCCGGAGGGAAATCACCGCAGATATGTGGAACTGGTGCTCGGCGTTCTGATACTGACAGCCGCGCTGAGCCCATTTCTGCGGCTGTTCGGCGTAAGGCAGGGAGAAATCAGCCTTTCGCCGCTGCGGCAGAGTATCCGGCTGGAACGGGCATTCCATACCGACGAGGACTACCGGGAAATGGAACAGGAACGGCTGGAACATACATATCAGACGCTTTTGGAGGAAGAACTGACGCGGGACCTGCAAAAGAAATTTCCGCAGATTGAATGGGTGGAGGCGGAATTTTGCAGGGACGCGGAGGACGGGGACTACGGCGCTCTGCAATCCTTTTCTGTGGGCTGCGGAGAGGCAGATGCGCAGGAGGTACAGAAATACGCGGCAAAACGCTACGGCATGTCGGAGGACAGCGTTCAGGCTGTGAATTGACAAAAGAAGGGTGAGAAAAATGCAGAAGGATTTTTGGCGGAACATATTCCGTCCCGAAAACAGGAAAACGCGGAATAACGCTTTGCTGGCACTGATGGCAGGCATACTCCTGCTGGCAGCTGGAAACAGCCTTTTCCCGTCAGAAAAAAAGGAGCAGGCGGAAACCCGTCCTGTGGAGGAGAAAGAAGAAAGCCATTCTGATAAAAAAGAAGCGGATTTGGAACAGAGAATGGCGCAGATTCTTTCCAGAATAGAAGGAGCGGGAAATGTGGAGGTGATGCTGACATTCAGTATGGCGGAGCAGAAGGTGGTGGCACAGGAAGAAAAGAGGGAAGAAAGCAGGGGAGAAGAAAGCGGCAGGGTATCCGAAAGCCTTCGGACAGAAACGAGCATTGTAATGCTGGAGGACGGCAGAGGAAGCTTTTCGCCCCTTGTGCTTTCGGAAGCATCGCCAAAGGTAGAAGGCGTTGTAATCGTGGCGGAGGGCGGCGGAAATCCGGCAGTCTGCGCTTCGCTGAACAGTGCGGCACAGGCTCTGCTGGACGTGCCGGCTCATAAAATTGCGGTTTTGAAAATGAAATAGAGGGGGAAAACAAAATGTTTGTCATTAAAAGGAACCAGGTGGTTGTAACGGCGCTGGCGGTGATGATTGCGGCGGCAGGCTATCTGAATTTTCAGGAGAGCCGTTCCGCACAGAGCAACAAAACTGCGCTTCAGCTGACGGAGGAAGGTGATATTACGGCGCTGGTGGATTATTCTGCCCTGCCAGATGATTTGGACGCGGAGGAACTTGCACTTGACCCGATTACTGCGGAGGCAGAAATTGCGGAAACGACTGGGGACGGTGCGGCTGTGTTTGTCAGTGCGGAAGGCGGGCTGACCGACGGGCAGTATTTTGCAGAAGCAAAACTGGACAGAGAACAGTCCCGCGCAAAGCAGAAGGACATTCTGACGGAAATGCTGAATAACGAAAACGTCAGTCAGGAGCAAAAGGATAAATGCAGCGATACCATGTTGCAGCTTCAGGAGCGCATTGAAAAGGAAACGGCGGCGGAAGCCATGATTGAGGCAAAGGGTTTTCAGGAGGCTTATGTCCGCATCGACGATGCGACGGTTGATGTTGTAGTGGATAAGGAAACGCTGACAGATGCGGAGGTTGCGCAGATCGAGGACATCGTAAAGCGGAAAACGGGCTGCGAGGCAGATCAAATTCGGATCAATACCCTGAAAAAAGGGAAATAATGGAAGTTTGAAAAGCGGAAAAGAAATTCTTTTCCGCTTTTCGCATGTATTTTGATGTATATTTATTTGCATTGGCTTGTGAGTTCTGTTATAATATTCGATAGAAGTGGAAAATATGGAGTTTTCAGGATTTTCTGCTGGCAGAAATCTGGATTACAGAAATGGGATACTGCGGGGTGTTCAGGAGGCTGACGCTGCGCAGAAAGTTTTTTGTGCCTTAGTTAAGGAACAAAACAGAAATTCCATAGATGTAAAGTTGAACGAAAGAAACGCCGCAGGTGCGGATGGGTATGAAATTTTTGGAAAATGTATAGAATGCTGTATAAAAGGGACAACAGGAGGTTAGAAAGATAT
>CAMQRG010000015.1 GCA_947036475.1 uncultured Clostridia bacterium | reverse complement strand
CAGCCGCACATATGTGCGGCTGAAAACGGGTCAAGGACTGAAAATCCTTGCAGGGTGTGGGGCAGAGCCCCACGTCCCCTCTGCATTTCTCTTTTTACACTCTTTCCACACCCAGCGTAACTTTCTCGCCGTTGATGTTCCATTCCTTTGATAATTCGCCGCCTTTGCCAGCGACAACCTCATCTGCCAGTACATCTGCTTTGATATCATTCGCCGCAAGCACCTCAGCAATCTTCGCGTTGCCATCGTGGTACACGCGGATACGGTCTGTTACGTTGAAATCCGCTTCTTTCCGCATCGTCTGTACCTTGCTCACAATCTCGCGGACAAAGCCTTCCTCCACCAGTTCAGGCGTGAGGTTCGTATCCAGAACAACTGTCACGTCGTTATTGCTGCTGGAAACAAAACCGCCCTTCTGCGCCGTATCCACAAGCACATCGTCCATCTCCAGCTCAACCTGCTCGCCGTCCAGCGTGAAGCATGCCTTGCCGTCCTTACGCAGCGTTGCCATAAACGCCGTGCCGTCCACTTCTTTCAGGTACGCGCCGATAGCAGGCACCAGCTTGCCGTATTTCTTGCCCAGTGTACGCAGCTGCGGCTTGAAGGTATACGTTGTGAACGCTTCCACGTCGTCCGTAAATGCGACCGCTTTTACGTTCAGCTCCTCTTTGATAATCTCGCAGTATTCTTCCGGCAGGCTCTGCCCCGCCTTGACATACATCATAGCCAACGGCTGGCGGTTCTTCATCGCTGCCGCATTTCTTGCCGCGCGCCCTTCTACAACGGCTTTCAGCACCAAATCCATGTTCGTCTCGAGTTCTGTGTCCACCCATTCTGCGTGGTATGCGGGCCAGTTGCAAAGGTGTACGCTTTCGGGCGCAGAAGCATCAACCTTCTTCACCATGTTCGCGTAGATTTCTTCTGTGATAAACGGTGTGAACGGTGCAGCCAGCTTCACAACCGTATCCAGAACGGTATACAGTGTCATATACGCATTGACTTTATCCTGCTCCATGCCTTTTGCCCAGAAACGTTCGCGGCTGCGGCGGACATACCAGTTAGAAAGCTCGTCCACAAATTCTGCCATCGCTCTGGCAGGCTCTGTCAGCTTATAGCCCTCAAGGCACCCGTCAACATATTTGTTCAGCGTCTGCAAACGGGACAGAATCCATTTATCCATCGCGGGCAGCTTATCATATTCCAACGTATGTTCTGTCGGGTTAAACTGGTCGATTTCCGCATAAAGGATATAGAACGCGTAGGTATTCCAGAGCGTACCCATAAACTTACGCTGCAATTCGCTCACCGCTTCATCGTAATAACGGCTGGGCAGCCAGGGCGCGCTGTTGGCATAGAAATACCAGCGTACCGCGTCCGCGCCCTGTTTATTCAGCGCGTCCCAGGGGTCAACAACATTGCCTTTATGCTTGGACATCTTCTGTCCGTCTCTGTCCTGTACATGCCCCAGCACGATACAGTTTTTGAACGGCGCCTTATCAAAAATAAGCGTGCTGACCGCCAGCAGGGTATAGAACCAGCCGCGCGTCTGGTCAACAGCCTCACTGATAAAGTCGGCAGGGTAGTTTTCGTTGAAGATTTCCTGATTTTCAAACGGATAATGCCACTGTGCAAAGGGCATTGCACCGCTGTCAAACCAGCAGTCGATAACCTCCGGCACTCTTGTCATCAGCTTGCCGCATTCCGGACAGGTGATGTGTACCGCGTCAATAAAAGGCTTATGCAATTCGATATCGTCCGGACAGTCAGGAGACATTTCTTTCAGCTCCGCAATACTGCCGATGGTGTGGCGGTGTCCGCATTCACATTCCCAGATGGGCAGCGGCGTACCCCAGTAACGCTCGCGGGAAAGGCCCCAGTCAATCACATTTTCGAGGAAGTTGCCGAAACGCCCTTCCTTGATATTATCGGGATACCAGTTAATTGTACGGTTATTACGCACCAGATTCTCCCGCAGTTCTGTCATTTTGATAAACCATGTGCTTCTTGCGTAGTACAGCAGGGGCGTGTCGCACCGCCAGCAGAACGGATAGCTGTGCTCGAAAGGCAGAGCCGCAAAAAGCGTACCGTTTTCGCGCATATAATCCAGAATTTTATCGTCTGCGTCCTTTACGAACAGCCCTTCAAACGGACCCGCTTCCGCCGTAAAATGTCCCGTTGCGTCCACGTTCTGGGAGAACGGCACACCGTATTTTTTACAAACGCGGTAGTCCTCTTCGCCGTATGCGTAGGAAGTGTGGACGATACCCGTACCATCTGTGAGGGTAACATAATCGTCGCAGGTCACGAAATACGCATTAGGATATTTTTCCATGAAGGGGAACAGCGGTTCATAATGCACATATTCCAAATCCTTGCCCTTCATGCGTTCGATGATTTCGTAATTGCCTTCGCCGAGAACAGTGTCCATCAAAGCCTCAGCCATGATGACAACATAGCCGTCATAGTTCGCCTTGGCGTAGGTTTCGCTGCCGTTTACGGTCAGTATGATATCGGAGGGCAGTGTCCATGGGGTTGTTGTCCATGCGAGGAAATACTCATTTTCCTTGCCCTCTACCTTAAATTTCGCAATAGCGGAAGTTTCCTTTACGTCTTTGTAGCCCTGCGCAACCTCGTGGGAGGACAGCGCAGTTCCACAGCGCGGGCAGTAGGGAACGACCTTATGCCCCTTGTAAAGCAGGCCTTTATCCCAAATCTGTTTTAACGCCCACCATTCGGATTCGATATATTCGTTATGGTAGGTAACATAAGGGTGGTCCATGTCCGCCCAGAAGCCAACGCGGTCGCTCATCGCGCGCCATTCCTTTTCATATGTCCAGACGCTTTCCTTACATTTGCCGATAAAGGGGACAACGCCGTAGCCCTCAATCTGCTCCTTGCCGTCCAGACCAAGTACCTTTTCAACCTCCAGTTCAACGGGCAGGCCATGCGTATCCCAGCCGGCTTTACGGAGGACTTTATAGCCCTTCATGGTTTTATAGCGGGGAATCAGGTCTTTTACAGCGCGGGTGATGATATGCCCAATATGGGGCTTGCCGTTTGCGGTCGGAGGACCGTCGTAAAACGTGAAAACAGGTGCGCCTTCGCGGGCTTTAATGCTCTTGCCGAAGATATCGTTGTCCTTCCAATACTTTTCCACCTGAACTTCGCGTTCGACGAAGTTCAAGCTGGTTGGCACTTTATCGTACATATAAAATTCCTCCTTAAAAAGATAAATTGATTACAAAGTTAAGACCGCGGGGCTCTGCCCTGTAAGACCGTGGGGCTCTGCCCTACCTCCCCGCAAGGGGCACGCCCCTTGACCCTTTTTCCAGACGCACTTGTGCGTCTGGGTAGACATAACAAATGGTATATCCTATATTCAGGGTTAGTAAAAACAGATGGTATTCCTTACATTTCTGGCAGACAAAATCCTGATTCCTGCACCCCAGACGCACGTATGTGCGGCTGAAAGCGGGTCAAGGGCTGAAAGCCCTTGCAGGGTTCGGGACAGAGTCCCGAGGTCTTCAGTCTTTTACCAATAAAAAAACCGTTCGCCATAACAGGACGAACGGGTTCGCGGTACCACCTGATTTGACGGCATAAGCCGCCCACTTATTCACACCACAAACATGGCGCAGTCCCTTAACGCGGGCAACGGCAACGCCTACTGGGAAAACCGTTCGGGCTGCCACTCCGGAGTGATCTTCTGTACCCTGCCGGCGCCGGGATTTCACCAGTTCCCAGCTCTCTGCCGCCGAGCTCGAGGCACATACTCTCTCCATCTTCGTGTTTCTCTGCTTTTATAGCTTGTATACGAATGTATTATACATTGTGACTAAAAACTTGTAAAGCCTTTTTTGCAGTTTTTTCAGAAAAAATACAGGTATCCTGTATACATGGAAACTGTATCCAAAAGGCGGCCTGACTTAAGAATGCAAATTTCCGGCGTCATACATTCCGAAACCAGTATATCCCGTCCTTTTCTTTCCTCTGCGCTTTTCCGGCAAAATAAAGATACTGCAAATGAGAAATCGCTTCGCCTGTCGCAAACCATTTCTGCGGCGCAGGAAACTCCTCCCATGTGCGGCAGCTGATATCCCAGTTCATTTCCGGCGCAACTATATATGCCGTTTTCCAGTCGTCCCCCAGTATTTTCTGTACCTCCGCCAGCCGCACTTCGTGGTGGGCGCAAAGTTCCCGTATGCGGGCGTTCATATCAGTAATTTCCGTACCATGCGCCGCCAGAAGCAGCTGCACGTCCATCTGCCCCACTTTCGCAAGGCTTTCCAGATAATCCCGCAGGGGGTTTTCCGCGCAAAGCTCAATGCAGATGTTGGGTGAAATCGTACCGAGAATCAGGTCACCGCCGAACAGTATTTTCTTCTCCCTGTCATACAGGCACATGTGCCCCGGCGTATGACCCGGTGCGGCAACAGCTTCCAGCCGGTAACCGCCATATTCGAGGACGTCCCCCTCTGCCACAGTGGTGAATTTCACCATCTCCCCGTTGCAGTATTGCCGCCCGGGGTGAATGTCCGTATTCCGCCCGAAATCCGCACGCGGAAAACCAAACTTGATAAACAATTCGTCCAGCATGCTCCAATAGAGGTTCCCCGAACCAAAATTGATTAACTCGCCATCTGTTTCACTGGCAAAAACGCGGCTCTGCTCCTTCGCGAATTTCGATACCAGCCCGCAGTGGTCGGAGTGCAGATGCGTGATAAACAAATCCACCGCATCAATGCCAAGTTCGTCAAACGCGCTCTGCAACGCCTCCTCACATTCGGGCCTGTTGAATCCCGTATCAATCAGCAGGCTTTTCTCCCCCGTAATGATGTAGGCGTTCAGTTCCCGCAGGGGGTTATGCGGCAGGGGTACGGTCTTTCTGTATATATTTTCCGCAATTTGTTTCAGCATAAATCCGTCCCGTCCTTTCGTAGTACAATGTTGTCCCGTCTGGCATATCCTACCATAAATCTGCGTACGTTTCAACGCCCTTTCTCAGCTTCTGTTTATCAGCACAGGCCCCGTAAGGCAGCGCACCCGCCAGTATAGCGTTGCCCTGTATTTCATTTCACCCTGCGTTGTACAATTAAATGCTGATATAGCATGTTTTCCCCTTTCATAGAAAAGGCAGCCAGACATATAGTCTGACTGCCAGCAGGTACTCACCTGTTTATTGCTGCCAAAGACTGTGCCTTTCCCGCACAGCCATATATTCCGCCTTTTCCAGCGGCTCTGTTTCCATCGTATCCAGCCCGAACCGCCGGTATTCCAGCTGGTATGTATCTGGAAAAATCGTATTTTCCAGCGGGACCGCAAACATACAGAAGCGATTCCTATCCCTCGCCTGCACGAAATACAGGCTGTCCCCCTCCTGCACCGCGCCAAAGGCGTAAAGCCCCTCATGCCTTTTCCATGGCTCCGTCAGCCGCACGCACGCCGCCTCGTCTGTTTCCCAGCCGGGCAGGAACAGGATTCCCATCTCAGGACTGACAATATATGTTTCCCCGTTGTACACAAACGCGCAGGGTATCGGTTCTGCATGCGTAACCTGCGGGCGGGCATTTTCCATGCGCCGCCCGATTTCCTCCAGCTGTTCCGGCAGGATTTCCGTTTCCTGTTCTACCGTCGCCTCAAAGCCGACCACGTACCACGCCCAGTCTAAACCAATGCTCTCCCCCGCCAGAAACGGGTACAGGCTCAGGGCTGTCGCCACAGCCGCCGCCGCACAAAACCATTTCACCCATCTCTCCATACAAATGCCCCTTTCTTTCAGGTACTGCCATCGCCTTTTGAAACTCCCTTTGCCCCGCATTTTCCAAAAAGCGGGCAGGGGCTGGGGCAGAAGCCCAAGCCTTCCTTACTCCGTCTTTATCGCTGTCAGCGCGCTCAGGCGCATTGCCCGCTGCGCCGGCAGATAGCCGGAAAGTATCCCGATGCCCGTAGCAAACGCCACCGCACCCGCGTACAGCCAGACAGGAATAGAAGAAGTCATATTGCTCCCCTGCTGCATCGCCACAAGGTTTACAATCTGCGATACCCCGAAGCTGACCACAATCCCCGCCAGCCCTCCGGCAAGCCCGATAAACGCCGCTTCCGTCAAAAACAGCAGCTTGATATCCCGCAGGGACGCGCCGATTACCTTCATGATGCCGATTTCCCGCGTCCGCTCATAAATCGCCATAACCATGGTATTTGTAATACTGATTGCCGCCACGACCATGGAAATCGCCCCAATCGCACCCAGCACGATGCGGAGCATTTTTGTGGTTTCCTTCATCGCCTCCAGCTGGTCTGTCAGGCTGCTTGCGCGGAAACCCATGTCCTTAATCTGCTGCTGCACCGCCTGCACGTTATCCATTTTGTCCACCTTAACGCGAACCTCGTCAAATTCCTTTGTCTGGTTCCGGTTTGAGGAGGAATTTCCGCCGTATTTCGACTTTTCCCAGTCGTCACGCGCTTTTTGCAGCTTTTCCAGCTCCTTGATGGGCATAATGACCCAATAACTGTCGTTGCCCTCCGCGGAAAGCGTGCCGACAACCTCCATCTTTGTTGTTTTCAGCTTTTTGTCTGCGTAGCGCGTACCATAGCTCCAATCATAGCTGACGTCAACCTTTTTATCCAGAATCTCCACCTGCGGCGGCTCGCTTGAATACCGCATTTCCCAGCTTAGTTTGGGGTCATAAAATTCCACGCCCCCGCCGACAACTATCGCCTTTGAATCCTCCGCGGTCAGCGCGCGTCCTTCCTCAACCTTATAGCCAAGGGCCTCCATCGCGGCAGGGTCAATGCCCATGATATTCGCGTCCGCAACATACTTTCCCGCGCCAATCATAAAATAGCTTGTTTTTACCGGAGAAGCCGCCTCCACGTGCTCTATCTGCTTAAATGTTTCCACCGCCTTAGCGTCCAGCGGGTCCTGTTTCTTTTCCTGCTTCATTCTGCCGCTTTCCTCGTCATAGCTCATGCCGCCGCTGGGCGAAACGTCTATGACCTGCAGGCTGCCCCAGCCTTCCAGCTGTTTGGCAAAACTCTCATTCATGCCAATGCCTATGGAAATCATAACGACTATGGAAGCTGTGCCGATTACCACACCCAGCACTGTCAGGACTGTCCGCAGCTTGCGCTTGAGCAGGTTGCGCACAGCCATGCTGATCAAATCCTTCGTGTTCATAAGGGCATCCCCTCTTTATCATCTTCCGCGTTTTCCGCTTCGTCATCGAAATCATCATCATCGAAATCGTCGTCATCATCTTCAAAATCATCGCTGTTCATGCTTTCCGCATTGCGCTTCGGCTCCTCTTTCTGCTTCTTCATGAAGAATACCAGCCCTGCGCCCAGAACAGCCAGAATACCAATGTATTTCGCAATCTGCCCCATATCCAGCGGCGGGTTTTCCGGCTCGCCTTCCATATCCTCCGGCATCATGGGTTCCATAGCGTTAAGCATCAGTTCCCGCCGTTCCTCAACCGTTTCCCCGCTGGGGTCCTCGTAGGAAACAATGATTGTAACCGGAGTTTCGCCGGGCTGCATCGCAGAGAACGTCGTTTCAAAATATTCGCTGTTTCCGGATTCCATGTTGCCGATATATGTACTTTTGTTCTGGCAGTCTACATCGCCCTCTATCTTTATCATTACATTGTTCAAAGTCACCTTGCCCGTATTATAATAGCTGAAGGATACGGAAACAGGCTGATAAACTTCCACCATTTCAGGAATGGAAAATTCGTCAATCTGCAGCTGCGTCACCTGTTTGACGTTAATGCCCAGCAGTTCCTGCGCCGTATATTCCTTGCCGTTACCGTCTTCATATTCAAAGTTGACCGTCAGGGTATACGTTTTAGGCTGTGCGTCCGGCACAACATAAAGCCGCAGAGATTTGTCCACTGTGCTTTTCGGCCCGATGGAGTCAAAATAAAACGTATTGCTGCTGTTGACCGGCGTAAAAATATTGCCGGATTTCTCGGTTTCAGAAGAAGTTTCCTCCGCCAGCGTCAGGAACATCTTGATGTTTTTGACTGCCTTATCCTTATGCGTATTCATAAGCGTCATCGTCAGGTCAAACTCATCGCCTGCCATCACGATAAGCGGGTCGCTGACGTAGTTGCTGACAATGATTTTAGGCTTGCTTTCGTTCTCATCGTCTTTATCCGGATTGCTCACGTTTACACCCGCATACTGCTTAAAGGTTGTTGTTGCCGAGCCGCCGGAAGTATATTCTACAGTAAACTGTATCGCATAATTCTGCGAAGTGGACGAGGACGTCCCCGCAAACTGGAAAGAGAACGGCACACTCGCGCCGGGCGCAAGTTCCTTAACCGTTTTCCGGCTGGCGGATTTCGGTACAACTGCCGTCGCGTCCACTGCCTCCGCTGTTACGGCAATGCTCTTTGCCGTTGTTTCGCCCGCGTTGTATAAATCAAAGGATACCGTAAAATTCTGATTCACGCCGTATGTGCCGCCGGGCTCTTGCATGTTGCGGATTTCCAAATCGGCCTTTTTCCCTGCCACACCGCCGACATTGACATAAAACTGCTGTGTTTTTTCAAATGCTTTGCCAAACTCGTCCTGATATTTCAGCTTGATGGAAACGGGATAATTCCCCGCCGCCATATCCGCGCTGGCTGCCAGCGGAAAACGGAACGCCGTTTCCCCGCCAATGGGAATCTGTGCCACCGTTTTGCTGCTGAAACCGGAAACAAGGCTGATACCCTCTGCCGAAAGGTTGTCAAGGGAAAGCTCTACCTGATGCATGTCCTGCGTGCCGCGGTTCACGACGCGCCCGCTCAGTTCCGCCGTTTCGCCGGGGGAAAGGCTTTCCGGAACAAGCGTCATATTGTCCAGAAGGAAATCCGGTTCGCGCCCGTAGCCCTTCACCTTCAGATAAATCGTGCCGCTGCCGCTGTAATAATTGCCGCTGCCGCTGGTGTAAGAAAAGTTCAGTGTAACAGGATAATTGGATTCCTCCACAATATCGTCCATCGTGACCGTCAGTTTCAGTTCCTTATAGGCGTTCATGCCGATATCGCCGACATTGCCGCCGCCCGATAAACTCAGCTTATAGGGTATAATGCCTGCCGCGCCTTTTGCCTGTACGCTGACGTTTTCCGCCGTTCCCGCACCGTTGTTTTTCAACTGTATGCTAAGGCGGGTCGTTTCGCCCGCTTCTACTTCATACACACCATCGCCGCCTATGACAAGGCCGGGCGTCCCGTTGCCCCAGTCATCTGCAAATCCTGTCACACACTGGCTTGCCGCCAGCAGAAAGACCATTGCTGCCGTCACAGCCCTCTGAAACCATTTTTTAGTCATGTCCGTCCTCTCCTTCTGCTTTTCCTGCTGTTCCCTTTTCCCTTGCTGCCGTTTCTGTTTCCTCTTTGCCTTTCCTTCTGTCCTCTATCTTTTCGATTCTTCCGTCCTGCAGCATCACAATGCGGTCGGCATATTCCGAAAGCTCCAAATCATGTGTTACAATCACAAGAGTCTGGTTATTCTGCTTTGCCAGCCCCGTAATCAAATCCATCATTTCATACGTCGTTCTGGTATCCAGATTGCCCGTAGGCTCGTCCGCAAATACCACCGGCGGACGGTTGACAAACGCCCGCGCAATGCTGACCCTTTGCTGCTGCCCGCCGCTCATCTCCTGCGGCTTGTGCGTTGCGCGTTCCTCCAGCCCGACGGCTTTCAGCATCTCCATCGCCCGCTCGTTGCGCTCCTTCACCGGCACACTCTTGAATATCAGCGGCAGCGTCACGTTTTCCAGAGCCGTCAGCGTCGGCAGCAGGTTATAGGACTGAAATACAAAACCCACGTACTTCTGCCGGAAATCGGCAAGCTGGTCCTCATTCATGCGTTCGATATGCTTTTTGTGGAAAATAATCTGCCCCTCCGTAGGCTTTTCCAGCCCCGCGACAAGGTTCAGCAGCGTTGATTTGCCTGAACCGGATTTCCCAAAAAGACAGCAGACCTCCCCCTGCCGGATATTCAGTGAAATACCGTTTACGGCAGGTATGCTTTCGCTGCCCATCTGATATATTTTCTTCACATTCCTGATACGAATGATATTTTCTCCCAAACTTCACACTCCCTTCCTGCGCTTTGCGTTTCCGCCCGGTAAAACTGCGCCGGACGGAACAATTCCGCATTATTATTGTAGCATAGACTTATTACAAAATTATGCAAAAAATCCTTACGATTTTCTTAAAGAATGAATCTGCACACAAAAAGGCCGGGCACCCGCCCAGCCTTAGCCTTTTGGCGCACATACACGCGCCTGTATGGAGATGAGGGGAATCGAACCCCTGTCCGAAAACCCATCTGCAAGAACCTCTCCCATCACAGTCAGTCTTTTCTCATTCCCTCGTCACGCCGCCGAATGACAGGCTGCGTGCCTCAGTAGCTTCATGAATCTTTTCCTGCCGCAAAGCTTAAGCAGAAAAGTGCCCCGCTGAGTCGACGCCGGGCTCTCCGGCTACGGGAAGCCGGAGTCCGACGGCTGCCGTTAATCAGGCAGCGAGTAATTCTCTATTGTTGTCGTTTCTTTTTAGAAAGTTTTCCGGCTTGTTGACGCGGTTTACCGGCCCGCGGATGGCTGTCCCTGTTTTCAAGATCCCCGTCGAAACCATTACATCCCCAGAATGTTCTGCGCTGTTACAGCGTAAGGTTTCGGATTTTGAAATCCTTTTCCGCCTGACGGCGCATGTCGTTTTTGGCGATGGTATCGCGCTTGTCATAGAGCTTTTTGCCCTTTGCCAGTGCAATATCCATTTTTACCAGACTGCGGTCAAAATAAACCTTAAGCGGTACAACGGTGTACCCCGCCGCCTGGCTTTCGTGCGTCAGTTTGCGTATTTCGCTCTTGTGCAGCAAAAGCCGCCTCGGGCGCAGAGGGTCTTTATTGAAGATATTCCCCTGTTCATACGGGCTGATGTGCATGTTATAGACGAAAGCCTCGCCGTTTTCCATGCGGATAAAACTCTCTTTCAGGCTGCATTTGCCTGCCCGCAGACTTTTTACCTCTGTTCCGACAAGCGAAAGCCCTGCCTGTATGGTTTCTTCTATGAAATAATCATGATACGCTTTTTTGTTCTGCGCAATCAGTTTTGTTCCCTTGCCCTTTGCCATACAAGCCACCGCCTTTCTGCCGCATTTTTCTGTATCCTAAAACAGTATATCACAATTTTCCAAAAATGCAAATGACGTTTCTGTTACAAAATATTTCTTTCTTTGCAAAGAAGCCATTTACTATACATAAAATATGATGTATAATCATTTTATGGTGTATATTATCCATCAGAATTCCGGAAATGAGGTATTGCCAATGAGTTTCGCAGAAAAACTACGCTCCCTCCGCAAAGAATATAACATTTCGCAAAAAACGCTGGCCGCAAAGCTGGGGTTTAATTACACGACCATTTCCAACTACGAAAGCGGGCGGAATGAACCGAATATTGCCACGCTCATCCGCATTGCTGATGTTTTCGATGTTTCGCTGGACGAACTGACAGACCGCCAATGGCACGCCCACAGGGAGGTTCGCAAAATATTGCAGGACCTCTGCGCAGCAGATGAACTCTGGCGGAAATAGCGTTTGGCTGAAATCCATTCGCTTTACAGTATCTCCCGTTCGGCGGAAACCAATTCCGCTTCTGTATTGTTCTCCATAAAATCCAGTATGTTCCGAAGCATTTCGTCCGCGTGGCGCGTTTCGTTCGTCACGCAGGCGAAACCAATCACAAACATTTTGTGTTCCTCCTGCCGGTCTACCTCAGCAACAGCAGCATTGAATTTATGCCGCGTCCGCTCAATCAGGCTTTTTACCACCATGCGTTTCTCTTTCAGGCTCGTCACCCATTCCGCCCGAAAGGTCGCTTCGCATATGCCGATTACCATGCTTTTATCCCTCCTCAAACAGCGAAAGCTGCACCGGTTCCAGCCCGCGCCTTGCCGCCAGGTCCCTGTCTATGGCGCGCTGGTAATCAGAATACAGCCCGTATTTCCGCCGCACCCGCGCAATTTTTTCCCAAACAGGCACGCGGTAGCCTTTCAGACCGCCCCGCAGATAAAGAGGCAGCAGCTTTCTGTATTTTTCGGGATATTCCCGTTCCATAAAATCCAGAAAGACCTCCCGCGTCTGTCCGCGCAGATTCAGCAAAGCAGTCAGCACCCATTCCACACCAGCTGCTTTTGCCGCTGCAAATACCGCCTCAATGTTCTCCTCCCCGTCCGTCAGGAACGGAATGACAGGCATCATGTGTACGGACGTGTGCACTTTCGTTTTTCGGAACGCTCCCAGCATTTCCATACGCCGCGCGGAGGATACCGCTCCCGGCTCCAGCCTGCGGCGGATATTTTCGTCCATGGTCGTCACCGTCGAAGCCACATTCACAAACGCCAGATGGGACAGTTCGTCCAGAAGGTCAAAGTCCCGCAGTATCAAATCGGACTTTGTGGAAAGTATAACCGGATTTTTATATTTTATCATCAGCCGCAGAATTTCCGGCATCTGTTTTTCGCGCGCCTCACAGGGCTGATAGCTGTCCGTCACGCCGCCGAGATTGACGACCGTTCCATCCCAGCGCGGGCTGCGCAGCTGTTTTTCCAGCATTTCTGCGATATTCGTTTTCACAAATACCCGTCCCGCGAAGTCTTTTTCCTCCAAATACGCATGGGAATAGCGCGCAAAACAGTATTTGCAGTCGTGCGTACAGCCCCGATAGACGTTTAGGTCCCAGTGGTAGGGAAAACGTCCCTTTACGCGGCTGCATGCTGTTCTGCATTCCATCGGAATACATTCCATGTCCCCGCCCCCAAACCATTACCGCGCCGAAAGCTCCGCCAGTTTCTGCCGCAGGGCTTCATAAGCCGCCGCCGCGTCCGTCAACTCCAGCACACAGGCCTCCATCGGGCACATGCCCGTACCTGCCCTGTTAATGATATAGGGCGTTTCCTCCCCACAGGAGAAAGGAATACCGCATTTTTCCAGTACTTCCCTGGCATGGGTGCTGAGTATGCCGGCATAAACGCCTGCCGCGCCGCCCTTTTCCAGCAGAAAGGCTGCTGCCCTGCCGATAACCCTGTCTGCGACAAATGCCCCTTTCAAAGCCGAGGCGTCGCGTTCCAGAAGCTCCATCATCGGGGCAATGCCCTTTTTTTCCGATGTTACCAGCTGACCGTCAGAAAGCACCGCCGCAAAGGTGGTTCCCTGCCGCAATGCGTGGACCGCACGGGATAAATGTTGGTGTTCCATAAGATGCCTCCTTACTGTTCGTGTTATTTCCCGAACCCGTTTCTTTCTTATTTTTTCAAAAGAAACAAAAAACCGGTCTTGAATTTTTCAAAACCGGCTTTTGCCTGAAGCGCGAGACGAGATTCGAACTCGCGACCCTCGCCTTGGCAAGGCGATGCTCTACCACTGAGCCACTCGCGCCTATTTCGTTGTAGGGATAGTCTACTAAAAATTTTCAGATTTGTCAAGCCATACTTTTTTATGTTTTCAAAAAAATACAAATCTGAAAATTTTCAGCCAACGGCAATTTCCCGAAAGCCGCCCTTCCAGCGCAGTTCTCCCGTTTCCGTCCAGATATATGGATATATCCCGCCGTTTTCGTCCTTCGTAAGCAGCACAAGCCCCTCCGTATCCGAAAGATAAAACCCGCCGTCCTGCCAGCTGTCCCCCAGCGCAGACTCTATTTTCTCCAGAGAATCCGCCGTCAGCAGGTCGGAAAGAGAAACTTCCTTCTGCCCTTTCAGGTCGATATTTTTCGCACAGCAGAACGGTACACCGTCCTTTTCCCCGTTCCACCAGAAAGAAATGAAGTCCTTCGTCAGAAAATCATTTTCTGCATACAGCCGGAATGTTCCATCTGTGTCCCCCGCGTCCAGATAGCCCGCCCCCAGTGTGCGCATCTCATCTGCAAGAGCCTCATTCAGACTTTTCTCAAAATTCGCGTCGTTCAGCCCAACAATCACAGGCGTTTCCAGCGCGTATGTTCTGCCGCCTTTTTTGCCCTCCAAACGAAAGACTGCGGCGGAAGGCGTCGCGGGGTCGCCTGTTTTCAGCGTGACCTGTCTGTTTTCGTTATTCCAAATCACATCTGCACCAAAATACTCCGAAAGCCGCACGCTGTCAATATACAGGCAGCCGTTAATCATTTCCGCAGGCTCCGGCAGTGTGATTTCGTAGCCGTTCAACGTGCCCGCTTCTTCCCCGGGAAACACCGTCAGCACGCGCCCAAAGCAGGAAACTGTTGCCTTACGGCTGTCCCGTTCCCATGCCACAGAGCCGCCCAGCCCTTCTGTCACATTCCGCAGGGGCAGGAGCAGCTTTTTCTCGTCATTATAATAAAGTGGGATGTTTTCCATGCTGCCCAGCGTTTTGGTTTCGCCCGTTTCCGGCTGCCCCATCACAGTTTTCGGCACATCAGCAACCTCCATTTCCAGTTCGCGCTGCTGCGTCAGCTTCATGGAAATGCCCATCGCCCCCGCCATCAATATCGCACCGGCAAAAACAATTGCCGCCAGTTTTTTCATGCTCATATTTTTCCTTCCCTTCTGTCGCACTGGAAAGCATATCACATTTTTTGGCGAAATTCAACAAATAAATTTGCAGCGGAAGGGCGACGCCTGCTGAAACTGGCGTATCCGCCAGAACCCCATGCCCCAGAGCCAAAACTCCAGAACGGCAAAACAGAGCCAGTACGCCCCGTCTTTTTCCAGCAGGAAAAAATTATATAGCGCGTGGAGCAGGTACGGCGCGGCAAACGCCAGAAAAAGCTGGCCGGCGCAGTTGCCCATGCCGAATTTCGCGCGCCCGAGGTGATAGCCCATCTGTACGCCAAACAGCCCATGTCCCGGCACAGAAAGCGCGGCGCGTACAAGAGCCGTTTCGTAACCGCCCAGCACAGGATGCGTCACATAGACGATATTTTCGACCCATGCAAAGCCGAGCGAAAGGAATACCGCATACACAATGCCGTCAAGGGGCTCATTAAAGTTGCGGTTCAACCATGTAAGGAAGAACAGGAACAGGAATTTTACGCCCTCCTCAACACCGGCGGAACTGAGGAAAGCGGTATACAGGGGCGTTTCCTCATGCGGGAAACGCCATTCCAGCCACCGCCCCAGTGGATATATGACTGCCGCAGTATACAGACCGAACAGCAGCCCCAGCAGAAGCATACGCCATGGCTCTTTTTCATATTTATCTTTCACATACATAAAAAACAGACCTGCCGCCGCAGGGGCAGCTGCCAGTTCAACCAGCATACAATTCCCTCTTTTCCGTAAGATTAAAGGCCCGGAGACTCTGCCCTCAACGCCCCTGCCCCAAATTTTATTTCTGCCGCATTTCTTGCGCCTTTGAACCTACTTTCCCCCGAATCTCCAAAACTATAACCCCAGTCAGTCCCTTTTCCACATAAAAACAGCGTCCCCCATTCTCGGGAAACGCTGTCCGCTCTCTAAATTATTCTGCTGCTTCTTCCTCATCGTCATCAATGATAACAACCATGCCGCCGAGCCGTCTGTTCAGCTCTTTTCTCGTAATCTTGATGATGTTAGGCGCAACGCCGTCCGGCTGCTCCTCAATGAAATATGCTTCTTCCTTGTCGCAGTCGTTCTCATCCAGCCAGCCGCTGAAATAGGAAATCACAGAACGCATGATTTCTACGCTGTGGCCCCAGTAATCCAGGTCAAGGAATACCATACGGTTCTTCTCGCCGTTTTTGGAGAATTTACGGCTCTTGTAAATCATGGTAAACAGCCGGCGTTCCTCACCCTTATAAGTAAAATAAATCGCCATTTCATTGCTTTCGCCGAAGCGGTTCTCATAACGGTTTACCTTGGCTTCAGGGTCGAAATATTTCAGCACAAACTGATAAATCTGTTCCAATTCGATTTCTTTTGTAATGTAGCCATGGGTTTTTGCAGTCATGGAAATTCCTCCTCATAAATGATATGTCTGTATTTTTTCCTTGTATGGATTTGTTTGTACGCAAACAAATATATCTGATTGCATTATACAGTAACGTCCGCCGCTTTACAAGAGGATAGCCGCAAATGAAACAGAAAATTTACGGTCTTTTTTTTGTTCAATTTTCAGTCTGCGCGGACATTCTGGCAAGCATTTTTCCCACCAGTTCACCGCTGCGCTTTGCGGCAATTTTGCTGAACTGCCCGTAATCCATTTCCACTTCTTCATTTGCATCATCGGAAATCGCTCGGATTATAACAAAAGGCGTACCGTTCAGCCAGCAGGCGTGCGCGATTGCCGCGCCCTCCATTTCGGCGCAGTCGCCCTGTACTATACTGCGGATACGTTCCTTCCCTTCCTTTGTGCCGATGAACTGGTCGCCGCTGGCAACGCGTCCCACAACCGCCTGATACTCCTCGTCCGACTCGGCGGCCGCCTCCTGTGCAAGACGAATCAGCTCCGCGTCCGCCGGAAAATAACTTTCCGACTGCCGGGGAATCGTGGCGACAGGGTCACCCACAGCGGAAGTGTCCATATCATGCTGCACAGCATCTGCGGAAATCAGAATATCTCCGATGTGCAGACCGTCCATCAAACCGCCTGCCACACCCGTATTAATCACACAATCTACACCAAATCGGTCAATCATCGCCTGCGTGCAGACGGCAGCATTCACCTTACCGATGCCGCTCACCACCAGCACGATGTTATTTCCGCCATATCTGCCATGGAAATATTCCAGACCTGCGGCTTTTACTGTTGTAACATGCTGCAGTTTTTCTTTCAGGTGCGCGATTTCTTCCGCCATCGCGCCAATAATGCCAATCGTTTTCATGCCACGCCTCCTAATTCTTTAAGTCAAAACCAAACCTCCGCAAGCTCTTATCAAAGGGCCTGACCCCAAACTTCATTTCCAGACGCGCAAGTGCGTCCGGAAGCAAAAACCAGCTTTTTTTCATCATACCATACGCCGCAAAACAGGGCAAGCACAGCACAAAAAGATTCTCCGTCCGGCATTGCAAAATTCCCCTTCCTTTTGTATACTGTTATTAAAGCAATCGCATCGAGGTGCATCGCATGAAGCCAGTCATAGGCATTACGCCAAATTTTATCCATGAAACAAGGCTGTTTTCCCTCCATCGGGATTACGCGGCCGCCATAGAATCCGCCGGCGGCACGCCTGTTCTGCTGTTCCCCTCCACAGAGCCGGAAACAGGACCGGACGACCTGCCGGATTTTTTGGACGGTATTCTTCTGTCCGGCGGCGGCGATATCGACCCGCTCCTGTTCGGCGAGGAACCCCTCCCGCAAAACGGCGAAATTTCGCCCCTGCGGGACAGTTTTGAGCTGACGCTCTGCCGCGCCGCGCTGGAATCGGGCCTGCCCCTGTTTGGCATCTGCCGGGGCATGCAGGTCATGAATATCGCCGCTGGCGGCACAATTTATCAGGATATTCCCGCGCAGACCGGCTCAACGCTCAAGCACAGCCAACAGGCTCCCCGCCCGCATGGTACGCACAGCGTCCTGCCGGTTGAAAACAGTCTGCTTGCCGCACTTTGGGGCAAAAAACGCGTCGCAGTCAATTCCTTTCACCATCAGGCAGTCGCGCGGCTTGGAAAGGGTTTTTCTGCCGCAGCGCACAGCCCCGACGGTATCATTGAGGCTGTTGAACGGGAAGACGCGCCCTTTGTACTAGGCGTACAGTGGCACCCCGAAGCAATGGACACCAAAGAGCAGACCCTGCTGTTTTCCGCCTTTGTGCGGGCGGCAGGCGGACAAAACCAGAGGAGGTTTATTTAACTATGGAAACTGCTGTAACATCTGTAAATATAATGGACTGGGTATTATTCTTTTTGCCTTCAGCCATCAGACCCTTATGTACCAAGCTGCTGCAAATCGTTGGTACACTCGTGCTCTGCTGGATTCTCATTCGCGTCTCAAACAAGGTTGTAAAAGGCTTTCTGCAAAGGCAGGCAAAAAAACAGTATATGCCTATCACGGAACGAAAAGCAAACACATTAAATTCCATCATTTGTAGCGTCCTGAAATACGCCATTTACTTTATCGGCATTTTCTCCATTCTCAATTATCTTGGAGTGCCGTCCAGTTCCCTTGTCGTAGTTGCCAGCGCGGCATCTGTTGCCATTGGTCTGGGCGCACAGGGAGCCGCAACGGATATGCTGGGCGGTTTTTTCATTCTTTTTGAAGATAATTACGCGGTCGGCGATATTGTCACCATACAGGGCATTACAGGCACCGTAGAAAGCGTCACACTGCGCTCCACGAAGCTGCGCGATGTACAGGGCTGTGTCCACATTATTCCAAATGGCTCTGTCGGCACAGTCACAAACCTCTGCCGGGAGTATATCAACGCCGTCGTTACCGTCGGCATCGCCTACGGTGAAAGCATCGACCACGCCATCGCCGTTTTAACGGACGAAATGCAGAAAACTTCGGATATGGAAAGCATTCTGGAAACGCCCGTTGTCGCCGGCGTTACAGGGCTTGATGATTCCGCCGTAACAATCAAGGTCGTTGCAAAATGCAAGATAAAAACCAACCCCGCTGTGGAGGCGGAACTGCGCCGCCGGATTAAAAACCGGTTCGACAAGGAGGGCATTGATATCCCGTTCCCGCAGTGTACCATTCATATTGTGCAGGAAAAGGAGGGATAATGCATGGATTTTGCCGTTGGAGATATTGTGCAGATGAAGAAAAAGCACCCCTGCGGGTCTGTACAGTGGGAAATATTGCGTACAGGCATTGATTTCCGCATCAAGTGCTGCGGCTGCGGGCATATGGTCATGCTGCCGCGCGTGAAGTTCGAGAAAAGCGTAAAGAAGGTACTGCCAAAAGAGGAGTAAGACCTTGGGGACTCTGTCCCCACCCCCCTGCAAGGGCTTTCAGCCCTTGACCCGCTTTCAACTGCACATGCGTGCGTTTTTGGGGAGGAATCAGGGGTTTTGCCTGCCAAAAATATAAGGAAGACCATTTTCTTTATCAACCCTGAATATAGGATATGCCATTCGTTATACCTGCCCAGACGCGCTTGTGCGTCTGGTAATAAAGTTTGGGGGCAAGCCCTTTTCAATAGGTACCGGAAAGAAGTCCGGACACCGTAGGTGACTTTGCCGCAGGCAAAGTACTGACAGGCTTGCGGGGTGCGGGGCAGCGTCCCGCGGCCTTTACATTCTTTAGGAGGAATAAAAATGAGAGTAAGCTGGGACGAATATTTCATGCAGATAGCGGAAATTGTGAAAACACGCTCCACCTGCCTTCGCCGGCAGGTCGGCGCAGTTATCGTCCGCGAAAACCGCATCATTACAACAGGCTATAACGGCGCGCCTTCCGGCCTGCGCCACTGTACGGAAATCGGCGGCTGTGAACGCGAACGTTTGGGAATCCCTTCCGGCCAGCGGCATGAGCTTTGCCGCGCATTGCACGCTGAGCAGAATGCCATCATACAGGCGGCAAAAATCGGCGTCAGCACAGAAGACTGTACCATATACATCACGCTCCAGCCCTGTGTCATCTGCGCCAAAATGCTCGTCAACGCAGGCATCGTCCGCATTGTACACAAGGGCGAATATCCCGATGAGCTTTCCCGCAGTATTCTTGAGGAGGCAGGCATAGAAATTGTCGTGATGGACTGACCTTCTTTTCCAAACACAGCCAGAACAGAGAAAAGCCCCTTTTCCATGGACAAATCCATCTCAAAGGGGCTTTTTATAACTTAGATAATCAGGTTCATTTTCTTCGCTTCAAATTCCAGTTCTTCGCGGAACTCAGGCGCAGCAAGGGAAATAATCATTTTCGCACGTTCGCTTGCCGTCTGCCCTTTCAGCCGCACAATGTTATGCTCCGTAACAAGGAAATCCACTTCGTTTTTGCTCGTTGTCACAATGGAGCCGGGCGTCAGGATAGGCTTGATTTTGGAAATCGTGCCGTTTTTCGCCGTAGATGTCATCGCAATGAAGCCTTTGCCGCCTTTGGAAAGGTTCGCGCCGCGCACGAAGTCCACCTGTCCGCCGGAACCGCTGTAATGCAGCGTACCAAGGCTTTCTGCGCAGACCTGACCAA
>CAMQRG010000014.1 GCA_947036475.1 uncultured Clostridia bacterium | reverse complement strand
GGAAATCGGAATCTGTCAAATGGCAGCAGGCGCGCTTTTCGTAGGAAAATCTGTGCTGGATGTCGCGTTTCCGGGGAGCAGACCCATATCTGTCGGCTTTGTGATCCTTCTGGTGATATGCCTGATTTTCCTGGTAAGAACAAACGAAAAATTTATAAAAAAATAATGCGTGCGGCGCATAAAACAGGGACAGGGAAAGCCTTGCGGAAACAAGGGCTTTTCCCTGTCCTTTTTCATGTCGTGATACGCTTTGAAACGTTTCTTATTTCGCCAGAATCAGCTTCGTCAGTTCAACAGGCTCCACGATTGCGCCGTCCTTATATACGCGCATATTGCCGGAGGCGATTTCGTCAATCAGGATTACCTCGTTGTTGTTGTAGCCGAATTCAAACTTGATATCATACAGGTCCAGACCTTTTTTGGCCAGCACATCTGCAACGATTTTTGTAATCTTCAGAGTCTGTTCCTTCATGCTGTCATACATTTCGCCGCTCATAACACCCAGCGCGGCAAGACCGTCTTTTGTAACCAGCGGGTCGCCCTTTGCGTCATCCTTGAAAGTCGTTTCTACATAACCGCCTTCCAGAACAGTGCCATCTGCGATATATTCGCCATAGCGGCGGATGAAGCTGCCTGTTGCTTTCAGACGGCAGATGACCTCAAGGCCATGGCCGAAAACAGTTGCGGGCAGGACTTCCATTGTGGCGTTGTTCAAATCTGCGGAAACATAGTGTGTTTTTACGCCTGCTTCTTTCAGCACCTCGAAGAAAAGTATGGAGGTTTCCAGGTTTGCGCGGCCGATGCCTTCAATCGTCAGGCCAACGGTGTTTTCGCCCGGGTCGAATACGCCGTCCTTGCCGGTGCAGTCGTCCTTGAATTTCAGCAGCACATTGCCGTTTTCCAGTTTGTAAACGTCTTTTGTTTTTCCCTGATAAATTTTTTCCATTTTTATCCTTCCTTTCTTTTGTCATGTAAAGATTTAAGACCGTGGGACCCTGCCCCAGACACTGAAAAACCGTGGGACGCTGTCCCACACCCTGCAAGGGGTTTCACCCCTTGACCCGCTTTCAGACGCACAGGTGCGTCTGGGGGTATAAATATCAGTAAATCTTCCCAGACGCATGAAATGCGGCTGACAGTAAAGTTTGGGGTCAAGCCCTTTTCAAAGGGCTTGCAGGGTCTTTCGCCTTTACATTCACACCACTACATCTTTCGCGTCGCCCCAAACGTGCTCCAGCCCGTAAAAGGCGCGCTCCTCTTTATTGAACAAATGCACCAGCATATTGCCGAAGTCCAGCAGTATCCATGTGCCGCTGCTGTATCCTTCGGAATGATGCAGCTTTACACCTGCCGCGAACAGCTTCTGTTCCACTTCATCAGCCATTGCCCGCAGATGGTTCACATTTTTCCCGCTGGCAATCACAAAACAGTCCGCGATATTGGAAAGCCCGCGCAGATCCAGCATACGGATATCTTCTGCGAGCTTATCCTCCAGCGCGTTCTGCACGATTTTTGCTGCGTCCATAGCGTCTGTACTCATCGGTTTCCTCCTTTGTTATCTGTTTTTATAATATTCCAAAGCCTCCAGAGAGAGCGGGTGCAGCAGTCTGTCGCGCTGTTTTACGAAAGCAATTGTTTCTTCCAGAATATAGCGCATTGCCATATCCAAATCCAGATACGCCAAACGACGTGCTTCTTCCAGCCCCTCGAACTTCTCTCTGTTCGGCTCGATATAATCCGCGATAAATATAATTTTTTCCAGCAGAGACATATCTGCCCGCCCCGTAGTATGGTAACGGATTGCATCGAGTATTTCCTCGTCTGTCACAAGATATTCCCGCCTTGCGACCTCCGCCCCCAGAAATGGATGAATCAGGTCTGTCTGCCGCTCCATTACATCATCCAGCTTTACCTTATATTCCCGGCAGAACCGCAGCCGCATTTCCTCGGGGTAATCCTTTGCGCAGTCATGCAGCAGCCCTGCCGCCTGTGCCTTCTGCTGGTCCTTCTGCGTGCCGTATATCTCCGCCAGCTTTATGGCTTCTTCCGCTACGCCCATAGTGTGGATATACCGTTTGACGGAAAGGGCAGACTGCAATTTTTCCCGCATGGTTTCAACCGGCAGCATGAACTTCACCTCGTCTTTTTCCATATTCTGATATAACTTGAATTTATGGATATAATCTTCCACCTCCTGCGGCAGAAGGTACTTGATGGGTTCGCCCTTACGCGCCCGCTCCCGAATGTCGGAGGAGGAGATTGCCAGTGCCGGCACTTCCATATAATGGATACGGCTGGCAAATTTTTCGCGTATCTCACCGATTTCCTCAAACATCTGGTTTTTTCGATAGCCGGGACGCGTAACCGCGACAAAATCGCAGAGCGTCAGCAGGCGTTCCGGCTCCTTCCAGCTCATGATCTGGTGAATGGCGTCCGCGCCTGTGATAAAATACAGCCGCACATCAGGGCGGCAGATTTTTTTCAGAGCTTCAATGGTATCAATGGTATAGGTAATCCCAGGACGGTCGATTTCTATGCGGGATACGTCAAAATTTTCGTTCCGCATGGTTGCCAGAACAGTCATCAGATAGCGGTGCTCATTATGCGTGACCTGCTTATCCGTTTTATGCGCCGGACGTCCTGTGGGGATAAAGACGACTCTGTCCACCTTGAAGCGGTGGCGGACAGCTTCGGCAGTGACAAGATGTCCGTTATGAATGGGGTCGAATGTGCCACCCATGATGGCAATGCTTTTGCAGTCCCGAAAATCCGTAATCTCGTTCCGCATTACACACTCCTCTGTCCGTCAGCCTTTTTTGCCTTCGGCAGCTCAATTACAGGCTTTTTTGCCGGACGATACAACACGAATTTGCTGCCGATGACCTGTACGATTTCCGCGCCTGTCCTGCTTGCCAGAAGCTCTGCCGCCTCTGCCGTACCGAGCATATTATTGTCCAGCACGTTTATTTTTACCAGTTCGCGCGCTTCTAAAGCGTTATGCACAGTATCCCGCAGTTCAGGGGTCACGCCGTTTTTGCCAACCTGAAAAATTGCGTCCAGCCGGTTTGCCATGCCCCTCAGGAAAGCTCTTTGCTTGCTTGTTAACATAATTTCCTCCGTCTGCTGTCCGATACAGCTCGTCCTTTTTTCTGCAATCCCTATCATAGCATAGAAGCCCCTCGTTTGCAATGAAAACAGAAAAACTCCTTGAAAATCGCGTTTTTCCACAGAATCATCTGTAAAAATCTTCATGTTTTTTACAATCCCGTCGTTTTTTTGTGCCGGAAAAAGCGTTCTACCGCTGTATCGGCAGGGTGTAGCAGAAATTGTACCAAAAGGGGCTTAAATATTGGCAATGGCTTAAATCATGGTAATATGCCATAATCATAGTGAAACAGAACAGGTAAATTTCATTATAATAACACAATTGACGGCAGGAGGAGGATTCTATGATTACCTATGAAAAACTTTGGCAGACAATGAAGGAAAGAAACATTACCACCTATCACCTGATTACCTATCACAACATCAGCCGGGGGCTGATTTCAAGACTGAAAAAGGGCGAGGCGATGACAACGAATACGCTCAACAATCTCTGCAATATTCTGGACTGCGATGTAACAGATATTTTGACCTACACGAAGGATACCCCGACAGAACAAGAGGAGCACACAACACAGCAATAAATGAACGGGCGCGAAAGCACGCGGACGCTCCGGCAGGGCTGGCGGGCGGATAACAGGACTTGCGGAATTTGCCGAAAAGGATTATACTGGGGGCAGCAGAACATACTGCGGGAAAAAAATTTGAAATTTAAGGATTGAAGATACGCAGAGGAAAGGCGGTTTCATATGAAGAATATATTAGTGGCCCAGTCGGGCGGTCCGTCCGCAGCAATCAACGCAACGCTTTGCGGCGTTGTGGAGGAGGCATTGGCGGACAGGAACATCGACCGTATTTACGGCGCAAAAAACGGTATTATGGGCGTGCTGTCTGAGCATCTGATAGAACTGAATGATGTCCTGTCAAATCCGGAAACCCTTCAGCTGCTCTGCCAGACGCCGTCTTCTGCGCTGGGCTCCTGCCGTATGAAGTTGTCCCATTGGGAGGAAAGCACGTTTGAATACGAAAAGACGATTCAGATTTTCCGGAAATACAACATCGGTTATTTCATTTATATCGGCGGGAATGACTCGATGGATACGGTGTATAAGCTGGCGGAATACTGCCGTATGAAAAAAATCGACGACATCTGTATCGTCGGAGCGCCCAAAACGATTGACAATGACCTTGTGGAAACGGACCATTGCCCGGGCTTTGGTTCTGCCGCGAAATATATCGCCGCAACATTTTCCGAGATTGCCTGTGACTGCAATGTCTACGCACTGCCGTCCATTACGATTGTGGAGGTCATGGGGCGTGATGCGGGCTGGCTGACTGCGGCTTCGGCACTGGGGCGGTTGAACGGCAGCGGCGCGCCGGACCTGATTTACCTCTGTGAACGTCCGTTTGATGTTGACCAGTTTTTGACCGATGTGCGGGAAAAAATGGCGGAAAAACATTCTATCATCATCGCAGTCAGTGAAGGACTGCGCAATGAAGAGGGAGATTATGTGACGGATACGCTGAAGGACCGCGCGGAAGATGCGTTTGGGCATAAAATTCTGGCAGGTGCGTCCCGTTTTCTGGAGGAGATACTGCGGCAGGAAATCGGCTGTAAAGTCAGGAGCATAGAGCTCAACGTCATGCAGCGGTGTGCGTCGCATCTGGCGTCTGCGGCAGATATCCATGAAGCGCGGCTGATTGGCATGGCGGCGGCGGATTATGCCATTTCCGGCGGCAGCGGCAAAATGGCATGCCTGCAGCGTGTTTCTACAAATCCTTACCGCTTTACGGTGGATTTTGTGGATATCACGAAGATTGCCAACCGCGTGAAAACAGTTCCGGAAGAATGGATTAACGAAGCAGGGAATGATGTTACGCAGGAGATGATAGATTATCTTCTGCCGCTGATACAGGGAGAGATGCCCTGCACTTATAAAAACGGTGTTCCGGTACATCTGCGGCTGTACTGAGCGGCTGGAATTTTTCGGAATACAGAAATGGCAAGGGCGGCGGAAACGCCGCTCAGGTTGTCAAAAAACTATTTTCGTATCGCGGAAGGGTTCGGGAAACGAAGCGTTTCCTGAATGGAATCCGCCGTGCGGTCGGCAAAGCCGACGGCTGGCCAACAGCGGCTCCGCCGCTATACGGCAGAGCGGGCTGTGCCCGTTCGAGGAAAAGGGCGGGTTTCAAGGCTTTTTCAAAAGCCATAGCACTGCGCAGCAGCGTCCCTTCGGGACGGTTCGTGAAGCGAACTGCTTAGAACGAGTCCCTTTATACCGAAAGTCCCTCAAAAAAGGCTTGAAGGCGTAGCCTGAGCCTTTTTTGATACACTGGGCGGCGGAAACGCCGCTTTTTGTGTGCATAAGTTCTGCGCCTTTGGGCGTATTCTGTATATTTTTCCTTTATTTGGACATACTTCCCCCAAAGGAGGGCGGCAGTATGAGAAAAGCAGGAGCGGTGCTGGTATTGGGATTGTGCAGCTTTCTGGTGTTCCTCGTGATTGGCTATCAGCATACTGTAAAAACCCAGGAGGAACAGCAGGCAGCGGCCCCGCGCCTTTACGAGCCGGCAGAACGGACGCTGAACGAGCGCATGACCATCAGCGCGGACACAAAAATGATATACCAGTATTTTTATACCAATGACAGGGTCACGAAAGAGCAGACAGAAACCGCCCCCATTTTTTTGCAGGGGCTGAACAGGGAAGAACTGCAAAGCGTATACAACGGCTGGCAGATGATGCTTTTTTCTCCGGAAAAGGTTATTCTGCGGTGCAGTATTGAAGGGAAAAGCAGTGAAAGCTACATCCTCGGTGAAGACGGCGGTTATCTTGCCATATTTTATGAGGACGGGCAGAAGGCAATTCATTTACAGGAACGTACGGAAATTCCCCTGACTGCACTGCCGGAGGGCGAAGCGTTACAGATTCGCGAAGGGCTGCGCGTGACAGGGGAAGAAAACCTTGCCAGGCTGCTGGCGGATTTCATGAGCTGATTTGCTGCTGGGTACGGCTTTTGTTTGACATCGCGGCGGCGGCATATTATAATGATGGAAACAGCGGAAAACGCCTGTACTGTGCGCAAAAACAGCCGGGCGTGCTTTTTCCATGTATTTTCAAAAAATAAGACAAACCTCAGGGTGGTGTAGGAACGATGGCAGAACATTTTGAGATGGGTCTGAAAATGAGCGAGGACGAATTTCGGGCTCAGGCGGTATACAGTGATGAAACGAAGCAGTTCCGCGTACCGGCGGAGCCTTCCTCAGCGGACAGTGTGGCGGTTTCCATACGGGTCGGGAAAGGCTGCTTTTCAGCCATTTTTTTATGCACGTCAGAACGTGAATTTTTTATGGAAAAAATAAGGGAGGACGGTGTTTTTGCATATTATCGCACCGTTCTCCCGCCTGCGAAGGAAAAGACCGCCTATTTCTTCCGCCTGCAATATGGTGAACAGTATGGATTTTACACGAAATATGGATATTTCCATGAATACCGTACAGATGGCTGGTTTGAAATTCTGCGGGATTATAAAACGCCGGACTGGGCAAAGGGCGCAGTCATGTACCAGATTTACCCGGACCGTTTCTGCAACGGGGATAAAAGCAATGATGTGCAGACGGGTGAGTATACATATCTGGGGCGGACGGTCGAGCGTGTGGAGGACTGGGATTCCCTGCCGGAGCCGACGGATATTCACCGCTTTTACGGCGGGGATTTGCAGGGGATAAAGGATAAGCTGGATTATTTGCAGGAGCTGGGTATTGAAGCATTATATCTGAATCCGATTTTTGTTTCCCCAAGCAACCATAAATATGATATACAGGATTATGACCATATCGACCCGCACTTTGGCAGAGTCGTACGCGAAAAAATCTCTCCGGAAAACGCGGGGAAGGAGAATGCCCTTTATATTGCGCGGACGACTGATTTGGCAAATCTGGAGGCGTCTGACGCGTTGTTTGCCGAGCTTGTGCAGGCGGCGCATGAACGGGGGATACGCGTGATTATAGACGGTGTGTTCAACCATTGCGGCGCGTTCCATAAATGGCTGGACAGGGAAAACCTCTATGGTAAGGAAGGACAGGGCGCATATCTGCATGCAAAAAGCCCCTACCGCAATTATTTTTACTGGCAGGAGGGCAACAATTACGATGGCTGGTGGGGACACGCCAACCACCCGAAATTAAACGCAGAAGGTTCCATTGCACTGCGGAATGCCTTGATTGCCATTGGCAGGAAATGGGTTTCCCCGCCGTATAATGCGGACGGCTGGCGGCTGGACGTTGCGGCGGATTTGGGCAGGACGGCGGATTTCAACCATCGGTTCTGGTCTGTGTTCCGCAAGGCGGTCAAAGATGTTTCGCAGGAAAAGCTGATTCTGGCGGAGCATTACGGAGATGCGTCATCATGGCTCCAGGGGGACCAGTGGGACAGCATCATGAATTACGATGCGTTCATGGAGCCTTTGACATGGTTCCTGACGGGCGTTTCCAAGCACAGTACGGAACGCAGGGACGATTTATATAACAATGCCGATGCGTTCTGGGGCGGCATGATTTACCAGATGAGCCGCCTTCCGGCGCAGGCGATACAGGTTTCCATGAATGAGCTTTCCAACCACGACCATTCCCGTTTTCTGACGCGGACAAACCGCCGGACGGGCAGGCTGGAAAACGAAGGAGCGGAAGCTGCGGGAGAAAATGTGGATAAGGCAGTTATGCGGGAAGCAGTGCTGTTCCAGATGACATGGCCCGGTGCGCCTACTGTGTATTATGGGGACGAAGCCGGAATGGTCGGCTGGACAGACCCGGACAACCGTCGTGCCTACCCCTGGGGGAAGGAGGACGATGCGCTGATTGCTTTCCACAAAAAAATGATTTCTCTGCGGAAGGAGCATCAAACTCTGCGTTCCGGCTCTCTGCGCCCGCTATACGGCGGGTATGGCGTGATTGCTTACGGCCGTTTTGACGAAACGGGGAATTATGTTGTTGCGATGAACAACTCGGACGAAGGCCAGGTAGTATCCATACCGGTCTGGCTCTGCGGGGTTGCGCCGGAAAGCTGCCTGCATATCCTTGTGCAGAGCAACCGTTCCGGGTTCGATGATTTTCCTGTGCCGTATCCTGTGATGCATGGCATGATGGAAACGATTATGCCGCCGAAAAGCTGCATGGTCTGGAAGGAAGTGCGGGATGACAAACAATATCATATTTGAAGATGCCAGCATACTTGCGGCGGTCAAGCCGCAGGGCATGCCTGTCCAGCCGGATCTGACGGGAGACCGCAGCTTTCTGGAGGAGCTGGAGGCATATGCAGGGCAGCCGCTCGGATTGCTGCACAGGCTGGACAGACCAGTGGGCGGCGTGATGCTTTTTGCCAAAACAAAACAGGCGGAGGCTGTTCTTGCCAAAGACATACAGGAAAAACGTCTGCAAAAAAGCTATCTGGCTGTTCTGACCGGAAAGCTGCCGCAGGAGCAGGGCAGGCGTGAGGATTTCCTGCGGAAAAACGGGCGTACAAACCTTTCGGAAATTGTGCCGGAAGGGACGAAGGGCGCGAAACGTGCCATGCTGGAATACCGACGGCTGGCAGAAAAGGAAACGGAAGGCGGCACGTTGACACTGGCGGAAATTACTCTTTTGACGGGGCGGCACCACCAGATACGGGTGCAGACTTCCGGTATGGGCGCGCCAATCTGGGGCGACCGGAAATATAACCCCAAATCCGCGCGGGGAAATATTGCCCTTTGGGCTTACAGTCTTTCCGGAACGCATCCGAAAACAAAACATCCGTTTCTGTTCCGGGAACTGCCGCAGTGCGAGCCGTTCAGCCTGTTTTGGGAAGAAATTTCGCATTTGTAAAAAACTATCTTTGCATTTTTGGCAAGGGTGTATTATAATACGGATATAATAGGAGCATGACGATGGGGAACGGGAAGTTCTGTTCCCCGGAGAATGTTCTTTTCTTTCCAAAGAATATTAGCAATCACAGGAACAACTGGCTAACAAATCAAAAGAGGTGGATATAGATGCAGGGCAGATTTACAAAAAAGGCACAGGACGTTTTGACACGGGCCCAGGAGGCGGCCCTGAAGCTGGGGAATAAATATGTCGGTACGGAACATATTCTTCTGGGGCTGACGCTGGCACAGGAAAGTGTTGCGGCAAAGGCTTTGGAGGGGCAGAATGTAACGTACCATCAGGTGATGGAGCAGATTGCGGCAGCACACAGGACGGAAAAGACATTTTTCCTTCCGGCGGATTTTACGCCGCGTGCAAAGCGCGTAGTAGAAAGCAGTGTGCGGGAGGCTGTTCGCATGAATACAGGCTATGTTGGTACAGAACACATCCTTGTTGCGCTGATACGGGAAAACGATAATCTTGCCGTAAAGATTCTGGTGGGACTGGGCGTAAATTTGCAGCGGCTTTACGAGGATATCATGCTTATGCTGGGCGAAAGTGAAGCGCAGCCTGCCGGAGCAATGGGTATGAATTTACAGGGCGAGCAGGAGGAAAAGAGCAATACGGAAACGCTGGACAAATTCAGCCGAAACCTGACCGATATGGCGAAGCAGAATAAATTTGACCCTATTGTGGGACGGGATAACGAGATTGAGCGCATCATACAGATTTTGAGCCGCCGGACGAAAAATAATCCCTGTCTTGTGGGTGACCCGGGCGTGGGCAAGACGGCAATCGTGGAAGGACTGGCACAGAAGATAGCCGAGGGCAGTATTCCGGATACGCTGAAAAAAAAGAAAATTGTCGGATTGGACCTTTCGGCAATGGTTGCCGGCTCAAAATACCGCGGCGAATTTGAGGAGCGCATGAAAAAGGCTCTGGACGAAGTTAAAGCAGACGGAAATATCATACTGTTCGTGGACGAAATACACACTATCATTGGTGCAGGGGCGGCGGAAGGCGCGATAGACGCGTCCAATATCCTGAAACCTTCCCTTGCGCGGGGCGAAATACAGCTGATTGGTGCGACAACATTGGAGGAATACCGCAAGCATATTGAGAAGGACGCGGCGTTTGAACGGCGGTTCCAGCCTGTGCGGGTGGAGGAACCGGAGGAAAAGGTTGCAGTGGAAATGTTACAGGCATTGAAGGATAAATATGAAATGCACCACAAAGTCACGATTTCCGATGAAGCACTGGAATCTGCGGTGAAACTTTCTTCCCGCTATGTTGCAGACCGTTTTCTGCCGGATAAGGCGATTGACCTGATTGATGAAGCTGCGTCCCGGCTGCGCCTGCGGGCATATACCGCGCCTGTCAGTGTGACGGAACTGGAAAAGAAACTTGCGGAGATGGAAAAGGAAAAAGAGGAATCCATCAAGACAGAGGAATTTGAAAAGGCGGCGGAAATTAAGAAGCAGCAGGACGCACTGCGCGTGCAGCTGAAAGAAGCCAAGCAGGAATGGGAAACGGCACATGGCGGCTCCGATCAGATTGTGACAAAAGAGGACGTTGCCGAGGTGGTTTCCCGCTGGACGGGGATTCCTGTGCAGAGCCTGCGGGAAGAGGAAAGCCAGCGTCTGCTGCGGTTGGAGGATACGCTCCACCAGCGTGTAATCGGACAGCAGGAGGCGGTGAAGGCGGTGGCGAAGGCAGTCCGCCGCGGGCGCGTAGGGCTGAAAGACCCGAACCGCCCGATTGGTTCGTTCCTGTTTCTGGGACCGACCGGCGTAGGCAAAACGGAACTTTCCAAAGCGTTGGCGGAGGCCCTTTTCGGGGACGAAAATGCTATGATACGCATTGATATGTCCGAATATATGGAAAAGCACAGTGTATCCCGCATGGTCGGCTCGCCTCCGGGTTATGTCGGTTATGAAGAAGGCGGCCAGCTCAGTGAAAAAGTGCGCCGCAACCCCTACTCTGTGATATTGTTCGATGAAATCGAAAAGGCATCACCAGAGGTGTTCAACGTACTGCTTCAGGTGCTGGACGATGGACATATCACAGACGGACAGGGCAGAAAGGTAGATTTTAAGAATACGGTTATCATCATGACCTCCAACGCTGGTGCAAGGAGCATTGTTGCCCCGAAACGGCTGGGCTTCACCAGCGTGGAAACACCGGAACAGAGCTATGAGCTGATGAAGAAAAGCGTTATGGACGAGGTGAAAAACGTATTCAAACCGGAATTTTTGAACAGAATTGACGATATGATTGTGTTCCATGCCCTTGAAAAAGAAGATATTCTGGAAATTGTCAAGCTGATGACGGATACGCTGGCGAAGCGTGTGCAGGAAAATATGGGCATTTCTGTTTCCTTTACAGATAAGGCTCTGGAAAAAATTGCCGAGGAGGGCTTTGATAAAGCATATGGCGCAAGGCCGCTCAGAAGGGCGATACAGTCTAAGATTGAGGACGCTTTTGCCGAGGAATATTTGCAGGGTAATTTTAAGGCGGGAGAAAAGGTGTCCGTAGGAGTGAAAACGAACGGCTTCCTGTTCCGCGTTGTGAAATGAGGATAGTTTTTACCAAAAAGAAACGCAAAAATTTGGCTGTACCGGAAATGGGTTTTGTGGTATACTATGCATAAGCATTGAGCAGTGCGAAAGAAGGCGAAAAGCCTTTGCCAGTGCCTGCACTAAGGCGAAAGGTTTTTCGTATTCTTTCATAGGGCGAAAGCCCGCAGCGAAATGAAGCGAAGCGGAATAGAGCTGGCACTGCGCGGGGCGTGAGGAAGGCGCGGCTTTCTGAGAGGCTCTGAAAATGGTGGGGAATTTTAGCGAAATAAAAGTAAGTTTCTCGTAAATATCATTTAGGGATACATAAAACCCATATATCCCGCCGTATGAAATACAGCGGAAATGGGTCAGGGGCTTGAAGCCCCTGCGGAGGCTTGGAGGGTCTGTTTTGCAGCCGGAAGGTTACAAAACGTTTTGACCTTACTCCAGGGTTTCGGGTTTCTAAAAAACATAGGAAACAACTGGGAGGTACTTAGAAATGGCAGTCATTCAAGAATTGATCAGGCAAGAGGAAAACGGCAGAATCAGTTTTGGCAACTATCTGATGGACGAAAAAAAGAAGGTTCTCGATTTTGAAGCAAATGGAGATCTGTATAAGGTGAAAACCTTCCGGGAGATTACAAAGCTGGAAAAGAACGGGAAAATGCTTTTAGAGGCCGTTCCGGGAGCAACGATACATAATTTCGGTATGGACGAAAAAGGCGCAAAGTTCTCTGTCGAAAGCGAAGAAGACATTCAGATTACGCTGGAACTGGAACCGGAAACGGAGTACAAAATCCTGATTGACGATGTGAATGTTGGGAAGATGAAAACCAACATGGCGGGGAAAGTGAATTTCAGTGTGGAGCGGCAGAATAAAATGCCGGAAATCGTAATTGAAAAAATAGGCTGATTAGGGACAAGTGGACTGTAAAAGCAGGATTCCTGCGTTGCAGCCCACTTTTTCATAATAGAAAAACGCGGAAAAAAGACATGGTGGAGAGATGAAGCAGAAAACAGTGTTTATTTGTAAAGAATGTGGATATAAAAGTGCGAAATGGGCAGGAAGATGTCCAAGCTGTGGTGAGTGGAATACATTAGAAGAAGGATTGGAGCAGAAAACAGGCAAAGCCGCGCGGACAGCAGGGACAGCAAGAACGGCGGCAAGGCAGCCTGTGCCGCGGCTTGCGGAGGTGGAAACTGATGGCAGCCAAAGGCTTTTGACAGGAATTGTCGAGTTTGACAGGGTGATGGGGGGCGGCATTGTACGCGATTCTGTGACGATTATCACATCGCCTCCCGGCGGCGGAAAATCCACACTGGCACTGATGGCGGCATCTGCACTGGCAAAACAGGGTTTTCGCGTGCTTTATGCTTCGGGCGAAGAAAGCGACAGCCAGATTAAGAGCCGCGCTGACCGTATCCTGCGGAAAATTGAGCAGAATATCTGGATACTGGCGGATACATCTATGGACCGCGTGCTGGACGCGATTGTGGATACAGATGCGGATTTGATTATACTGGACAGCATACAGACCTTTTCACTGGCGGAATTCCTGCCATCGCGCGCGGGCAATCCCACGCAGACCATGGAATGTGCCTCTGCTCTGGTGCAGGCGGCGAAGGATAAGGCGCGCCCGCGGGCGGCCCTTATGATTGGGCAGATGAACAAAAGCGATGAAATTGCCGGTCTGCGGGCGTTGGAGCATCTGGTTGACGCAGTGCTTATGCTGGAGGGGGAGGGCGCAGATGAACTGCGCTGTCTTGTGGCAACAAAGAACCGTTTCGGCAGTACGGGCGAAATGGGATTTTTCACGATGACAGAAACGGGGCTGGATTCCATTGAAAATCCGTCTGAGTATTTTGTAACGAAACGCAAAAAGGGCGAGAATGTTTCCGGCAGCGCGGTTGCGGTTCTGCGGGAGGGCTCCCGCCCTGTGATTGCGGAGGTGGAAAGCCTTGTTTCCGCATCGTTTACGCCGTATCCCTCCCGTATCAGCGAAACCATGAAAAAGGATACGCTGAACACTCTGCTTTCCATATTGGAACAACGGGGCGGGATAAAACTGTATGATAAAAACGTGGTAGTAAAGACGACAGGCGGGCTTTATCTGAAGGAACAGGCGGCAAATCTGGCGGTGCTGATGAGCATAGCGTCATCGGTATATGATAAGGCGATACCGGCGGACTGGGCATTTATTGCGGACGTTGGCCTGACGGGAGAACTGAAGCGCGTGCCGGCAATGGAAACGCGCGTGAAGGAATTGGACAGAATGGGATTCAGCAGAGTGTTCATTCCAAAGGGCGGGCTGCGCGGCTGCGCGCCGGAGAATATCGAAGTTTTGGAGTGCAGGTTTCTGTCAGAACTGCTGAAAGGCGTTTTCGGGAAAAAATGAAAAGAGCAAAAAGACCGAAGGGGTGCGGAAACTGTGCTCCCTTGCAGGGGATGGGACAGCGTCCCCCTGGTTACGCTCTTTATTTCATACCTTTCTTCAGGATTTTTTAGTTTACGAATGGGCAAAGGTATATTATAATGTTGAGTATCTATTCAAAATAATGAGAGATGAAAAAGAAACGGTTCCGGGGCGGGCTGCCGCTGGGACGCAAACAAAGGAGGAATGTATATGCAGGAAGAGAAAATCAGGAAGTTCAAAAAGGTGTTGGTGGCAAACCGCGGCGAAATCGCAATTCGTGTATACCGCGCGCTGAACGAGCTGGGTATTCAGACGGTGGGTATTTTTTCCAAAGAAGATAAATATTCCCTGTTCCGCACAAAAACAGACGAGGCATATATGCTGAACCCGGAAAAAGGACCGATTGACGCATATCTGGATATTGACAACATCATTAAAATTGCAAAAGCAAAGGGTGTTGACGCAATTCACCCCGGCTATGGTTTCCTTTCCGAAAACCCTGATTTTGTGGACGCCTGCAACAAGGCGGGCATTGCGTTCATCGGACCGAATGTAGACGTCATGTATGCGATGGGCGACAAGATTTCTTCCAAAAAAATGGCGATTGAGTGTAATGTGCCGATTATTCCCGGTGTGGACCATGCGGTAAGGAGTCTGGACGAGGTCATGCAGGTTGCGGCAAGAGTCGGCTATCCCGTTATGCTGAAAGCCTCCAACGGCGGCGGCGGACGCGGCATGCGTATCGTTAACAGCGAGGCGGAAATGCCCAAGGAATTTGAAGAAGCGCGGAATGAGGCGAAAAAGGCGTTTGGCGACGACAAAATTTTCGTGGAAAAATACCTGCGCGACCCCAAGCATATCGAAGTGCAGATTTTGGGCGATAAATACGGCAACGTAGTGCATCTGTTTGACAGGGACTGTTCTGTGCAGAGACGGCACCAGAAGGTTGTGGAATTCGCTCCGGCGTTTAACGTCAGCGACGCGGTGCGTGAAAAGATTTTCTCCGACGCGGTGCGGCTTTCCAAACACGTTGGCTACAAAAATGCCGGTACGCTGGAATTTCTGGTTGACGCGGACGAAAATTATTACTTTATCGAAATGAACCCCCGTATACAGGTGGAGCATACGGTGACGGAAGCTATTACGGGCATTGATATCGTGCAGGCGCAGGTGCTGATTGAAGAGGGCTACGCGCTCAATTCTCCGGAAATCGGCATCGGCTCTCAGGAGGAAATCCGCAGCAACGGCTATGCGATACAGATTCGTGTTACAACGGAGGACCCTGCGAACAACTTCCTGCCGGATACCGGAAAAATCAGTGTGTACCGTTCTCCCGCGGGCAACGGTATCCGTCTGGACGGCGGTACGGCGCATACAGGTGCGGAGATTACGCCGTTTTATGACAGCCTGCTTGTAAAAATCATTGCGCATGACAGAACGTTTGCGGGTGCGACAAGCAAGGCAATCCGCGCGATTAAGGAAACCAGAATCCGCGGCGTGAAAACGAATATTCCGTTTTTGGTAAATGTACTGCAAAGTGAAATCTGGAACAACGGCAAATGCACAACGACATTTATCGAGAAAACGCCGGAACTGTTCAATATCGTACTGGGACAGGACAGGGCGACGAAGATTGCTGAATTTATCGGCAACCAGATTGTCAACGAATCCAAGGGCAGCAAGCCGGAGTTTGACCCGATTGTACCGCCTTCCTTCGGCAGAGCGGAAAACGGTACAACGATTCCTGTGCGTGGCGCAAAGGACGCGTTCCTTGAAATGGGCGCGAAGGACTATACGCAGAGCCTTTTGAACGAAAAACGCCTGCTTGTGACAGATACAACCATGCGTGACGCACATCAGTCCCTGATGGCGACAAGACTGCGTACCAATGACCTGATTGTGGCTGCTCCTGCGACAAATATGGCGATGGCAAACGCGTTTTCTGTAGAGGCATGGGGCGGCGCGACGTTCGACGTGGCATACCGTTTCCTGAAAGAATCTCCATGGATTCGTTTGCAGCAGCTTGCCAAGGCGATGCCGAATACATTGATACAGATGCTTCTGCGTGCTTCCAACGCGGTTGGCTATGCAAACTATCCGGATAACGTGGTAAAGGAATTTATCCGCATTTCTGCAGAGCGCGGCGTAGATGTGTTCCGTATCTTCGACAGCCTGAACTGGCTGGAAAATATGAAAATGCCTGTTGAGGAGGCATTGAAAACGGGGAAAATCGTTGAGGGTGCAATCTGCTATACCGGCGACATTCTTGACCCGAATGAAAAGAAATATACGCTGGATTATTATGTGCGCAAGGCAAAGGAACTGGAAGCAATGGGCTGCCATATCTTCGCGCTGAAGGATATGGCGGGGCTTTTGAAGCCTTATGCGGCAAAACAGCTGTTTGAAACGCTGAAAGCGGAACTGCATATTCCCCTGCACCTGCATACGCATGATACTACGGGCAATGGCGTCAGCACTGTACTGATGGCGGCAGAGGCAGGCGTAGACATTGCCGATTTGGCGATACAGTCCATGAGCTCCCTGACGAGCCAGCCTTCCATGAATGCGGTGGTCGAGGCGCTGAGAGGTACGGAGCGCGACACAGGGCTTGACCCCGACCAGCTGATTGAGCTGAGCCATTATTATCAGGGTGTGCGGCAGATTTTCACAGGCTTTGAAAGTGAAATGAAAACGCCGAATACGGAAATTTATAAATATGAGATTCCAGGCGGCCAGTATTCCAACCTGCTGGCACAGGTCAAGGCGATGGGTTCCGCGGATAATTTCGAGGAAATCAAGCATCTGTATAAACAGGCAAACGACCTGCTGGGCAATATCGTAAAGGTTACGCCTTCTTCCAAGGTAGTGGGCGATATGGCAATATTCATGTCTAAAAATGGCCTGAATAAAGACAATATCCTGACGGAAGGCAGGGACATTTCCTACCCGGATTCTGTTGTGGACTATTTTCTTGGCAATATCGGTATGCCGGAAGGCGGTTTCCCGGCGGAACTGCAGGAGATTGTGCTGAAAGGCAAAAAGCCCATCGAAGGCAGGGCGGGCGCGCTGATGCCGCCTGCGGATTTGGAGGGCATTGAGAAATATCTGCTGGAAACGCATACGATGAAGCGCATCAACCCCCGGAATATTATCAGCTACGCGATGTATCCGAAGGTATATGATGATTACTGCTACCATTGGGAATATTACACAGACGTTTCCAAGCTGACCAGTGACGTATTTTTCTATGGTCTGGCAAAGAACGAGGAAACCTCTATTGAAATTGGCGAAGGTAAGAGCATACTGATAAAATATATTGATATGTCCGAGCCGGACGCGGAAGGTTTCCGCGCGCTGACGTTTGAAATTAACGGCGTTATGCGTGAGGTCCGCGTGCTTGATAAACATTTGGAGGTTAAGAGCGACGGCAAGCTGAAAGCCGATAAGAACAACCCGTTCCACCTTGGTTCCAGCATCCCCGGCACCATCAGCAAGATTTTGGTGAAGGAAGGCGAGGAGGTCAAGAAGAACCAGCCTGTGCTTACAGTCGAGGCGATGAAGATGGAAACATCTATTGTTGCGAAAGAAGACGGCGTAATCGACAGGATTTATGTGAAAGAGGGCGAAAAGGTCAGCCAGGGCGACCTGCTGGTTTCCTTCGCACAGGAAGACTAAAGTCTTTTGCGACTCTGTTCCTGCTTTTGCAGGAGCAGGATACAGTATCTGAAATATTATAATACTGTGATGATATCAGAAAACAAAAATCCCTGCCGGCTGGGTACTGCACTCCGGCAGGGGTTTTCGATTTCCGGCGGAGGAAAAAGCTGTTGTAAATAACAAAATTACCAATACGATAGCGGATAAAAAGCAAAAAAACAACTTTTCAATTTGCCGGGAATCGCGTATACTGAAAAGAAGAGCATGAAAAAATGAAGGAATAAAGGAGCGGTGTGCGGTATGCTTAATTTTATGGGATTTGGCGAAAATATAGGGATTGACTTGGGCACTGCCACTGTTTTGGTATATATCAAGGGGCAGGGAATCGTTATTCGGGAGCCGTCTGTTGTGGCGATTGACAAGGACAGTAATTCTATTCTTGCCGTTGGCGAGGAGGCGCGGCGTATGCTGGGGCGTACGCCTGGAAACATCGTGGCGATTCGCCCGCTGCGGGAAGGAGTTATTTCCAATTATGATGTGACGGAAAAGATGCTGCAATATTTTATTGAGAAAGCAATGGGTAAGCGGTCGTTTGTGAAGCCGACGATTGCGGTTTGTGTGCCGAGTAGTGTGACGGAGGTGGAAAAGCGTGCCGTTGAGGACGCGACCCGAGAGGCCGGGGCGCGGCGCGTACACATCATAGAAGAACCGATTGCGGCGGCGATTGGCTCTGGTATCGACATTTCACGCGCCTGCGGGAGCATGGTGGTGGACATCGGCGGCGGGACAACGGATATTGCGGTAATTTCGCTGGGCGGTACGGTGACGAGTTATTCATTGAAAATCGCGGGAGATAATTTTGATGATGCCATCATTAAATATATGCGGAAAAAGCATAATGTGCTGATTGGCGAGCGGACGGCGGAAGAACTGAAAATTAAAATCGGTACGGCGTATGAGCGGACGATTCCCGTTACGCTGGACGTGCGCGGGCGGAATCTGATTACAGGACTGCCGAAAAATATTACAGTGACTTCTGATGAGATGCTGGAGGCATTGCTGGAATCGGTAACGGCGATTGCAGACGCAGTGCATGGCGTTTTGGAACAGACGCCGCCGGAACTTGCGGCGGATATTTACGAGAGGGGAATCGTAATGACGGGCGGGGGCAGCCTGCTTTACGGCATGGACAAGCTGTTACAGAACAGGACCGGTATACATGCGATGGTTGCGGAAGATGCGGTAAGCTGTGTGGCGATTGGTACGGGGCGGTACATTGAGTTTATTTCGGAAAATACTGCGGAGGACGACAGAAGGCGGCGCGGATTCCAGCTTGGTAATTTATTTCGGAGGTGAGGACCGTGGGGCTAGCACCCTGCTGTGCAGGGCGGGCGTAGTCCGTTTTTGCCTGGCTTGCCAGACGCATGAAATGCGGCTGGCAATAAAGTTTGGGGTCAAGCCCTTTTCAAAGGGCTTGCGGGGTATGGGGCGGAGCTCCATGGTCTTTTAGGAAAGGAGTGGGCATATGAAGAAATGAGCAGTATCTTTTGTAGTGGCAGGCACGCTGGTTCTGGGGGCAGGCTGGGCAACGGCTGGCGGCGTTGACAATGACCCTGCGGCGAAGGCAGTAAAGGAATTTTATGCGGAAATGAACAGGGACGGCGAGAAGGTCAGGCTGGAAAGCTGCGCGCCTCTGCCGAAAGGCTCTGTATATTATTTGGAAGAAGAATACAGCGGCTATTCTGACTGGCAGGTGTTCCGGACGGTGGTATATATTTCGGGCATTGACGGAGGAAAGCGTTATCATTGGACAACGACAGCGGTGGAGGAGCCCGATGGGGAATGGAAAGTTGTTTCGCATGGCGCGGGATAATCGAAACGCTGGTAAAATGTCTTTTTTTGCGTACATCAGGTGTTGTACGCAGTTTTTTTGTCCGAAATCGTATTTTTCTTGTCAATGAAAGACAGGCATGGAGAGGATTTCAGTGGAATATGATATAAAAAACGAACCGTTTTTGCTTTGGCGGGCAGCTGTGAAAGAGCTGCTTTGAAAATTTGTGCAATGTGTGGAAAAAGAAGCGGAAAAAAGGGCGAAATCTGCGCGGAAATTTATTATTTTCGCAACATTTTGTAAAAAAAACGGAGAAATATTTTTTTGCATAATTTTAGGCGCGAAATTTTGTGTAAAAATAAATTCAAAACTTCAAAAAAATACTGCACAAATCCAAAACCTGTGTTATAATATCCACGTAGAAAAGCAGAGGATACTCCTGTTTCACAAAAGAAAGAGGAAATACGATGCTTTTTTTGAAACCTGCTCTGACCGCACAGGGCGGGATGCGTGGATACGCGCAGAAAACGTTGTGAAAGAAAAGACAAAATGTAGGAGGTCAATGAGTTATGAACGCTTATATGGCAAGTGTAGTTGAACAGGTTAAAAAACGCAATGCTGGCGAACCTGAATTCATCCAGACGGTTGAAGAAGTTTTCCACTCTATCGAAAAGGTAGTAGAGGCACATCCCGAATATGAAAAGGCTGGCCTGCTGGAAAGAATGGTAGAGCCTGAAAGAGCTATTTCCTTCAGAGTAACATGGGTTGACGATGCTGGCAAGGTAAACGTGAACCGTGGCTTCAGAGTACAGTTCAACAGCGCAATCGGGCCTTACAAGGGCGGTCTGCGTTTCCATCCTTCCGTATACATTGGCATCATTAAATTCCTGGGCTTTGAACAGATCTTCAAGAACAGCCTGACAGGTCTGCCTATCGGCGGCGGCAAGGGCGGTTCCGACTTCGACCCCAGAGGCAAGAGCGATATGGAAATCATGAGATTCTGCCAGGCTTTCATGACAGAACTTTACAGACATATCGGTCCCGACGTTGACGTTCCCGCTGGTGACATCGGCGTAGGCGGCAGAGAAATCGGCTATATGTATGGTCAGTACAAGAGAATCAAAGGCTGCTGGGAGAACGGCGTTCTGACAGGTAAGAACCTTGAATTCGGCGGTTCCCTGATC
>CAMQRG010000013.1 GCA_947036475.1 uncultured Clostridia bacterium | reverse complement strand
ATGCGGTGGCAATTCGGGGTCAAGGGAGCGCCCGCCCCCTTGACCCCGAATTGCCACCGCATTTCCATGCGGCGGGAGAATATTTCAAAATAAAGCACCTCCAGGCAAAGTCTGGAAGAATATGAGTGAAATAAAGACCTCGCGGGGCTTGGCTTACGTCCCAGCCGGCACAAAACAAGTGAAAAACGGTCACTCTGTGCACCCCGCAAGGGACGTTGTCCTTTGACCCTTTTGACGCCGCATTTCCATGCGGTGGGAGAATATTTCAAAATAAAGCACCCCCAGACAAAGTCTGGGGGTATATTAAAGTTCTTTGTCCCCTTTCTTTCAAGAAAGGGGCGGGGGTTGGGGCAACGCCCAAGGTTTTCCCTCTTTTCACAGTCCCGGCACACTGATACTGCTGTCTGAAACATAAATCCCTTCCACGTCAGGCTCCTCCAATACCTGCAGGATTTCCTGCGGCGTACCGTAGCAGACAAAGCCATACGTATTTACGCCATTTTTCTCCACATATTCCAGCATTTCTTCATCCCGTATCTGATAATCCATTTTTTTGTTATAAAAATCCTTATGGTCAATGGTATAGTGCAGGAGCGATTTGAAATGCCCGCTGAGGACTTCCGCAACTGGTTCGTCTTTGTGCAGATTGATTTCATAATAAGGATAACGTTCATCTACTTCGTTGAGCATCCAGCCGTCCCCGCTCACACGGAAGCCTGCCATTGGGAACAACTGCGTATCCTCCGGCGCGGTACGCACCGCCGTCCAGCCAATCCACGTGCCATCTTCTCTCTGCTCTATTTTTTCGCAGAACGCCGCAAGTTCCTCCATATCCCAATCCCTGCTCAGGGAAATATATGCCTCCAGCCGGATATACTCCGGCAGTTTTTCCAAAATCATCCGCGCTGACTCTACGTCACGAATTATTCCGTCCTGTGAAGGTTCTTCCCTGAAACCATATTGGCTGCGGCTGAAAATACCTCCCACGCAGCTCTGTAAAAAAAAGTCCTGCCGCAGTTCGATTTTGTTCCGCGTAACCACCCCATAGGAATAGCTGTTTTCCACACGGGAATAATCCCACTGCTGAAGCGTCAGGTCATACCTTCCCCAGCCCTGCTCCCTGACATATACGCCGTCCATGCGCATTTCCGGCATCGTAAGCTCCGAAATAACGGCAATATGGCTGTTAATCTTTTGAGTAGAGAAATCCTCCGTATCAGGATTATACACCTCTGTCGGGTCATACCACAGCCGCTTGCTGATAGCAGGTTCAAAATAACACGCCGCCGCAATCACGCCGCACGCCACGCCCGCCGCAAGGCAGACCAGCACAGCATTCCGCTGTTTGATATTCCGGCGGATTTTTTTCAGTTCTCCCTCTGCCGCTTCTGCTTTCGGCTGTTCCTCCTGTGGAAAATCCTGCTCCAGCATATATTCAGTCAGTGCGTCGAATTTTTCCAGCTCCCGTTCCGCCTGTTCCCGTTCCTCAGGCGTTGCACTGCCATTCTTATATTTTCCCAATAATTCCCTAAATGTCATAGCCGTCCGCCTCCAATTCTTTTTTCAGCCGCACCCGAGCGCGGCACAGTGCCGTTTTTGCCGCCCCGTAAGACAATCCCATAAATTCCGCCGCTTCTTTCAGGGATACCCCGCCGAAGTAAAACAGTGTCAGCAGTTCCCTGTACTGCACCGGCAGTGCCTCTACCGCGCGGTACAGCCGCTGGTTCTCCTCTTTTTTCAGCACAGCGGCAAGCGCGTCTTCCGGCACAGCCCCCATGGTTTCCTGCCATTCCTCCGCAGGACGGCGTTTCCTGCGGCGCACTTCGTCCAGAAAAAGGTTCCGGCAGACGCGCAGAAGCCAGTAAAGGAATCCCTGCCCGCCGTCCTCCAGCGTCAGTATCGCTTTTTCAAAGGCTTCGCTGGCAATGTCCTCCGCCCAGCTTTTCTCCCTGCAAAGCGAAAGGGCGTAGAGATATGCACGGTGGTAATATTTTCCGTATAATTCTGTCAGAAGTTCATCATGCATTTTTCCCGCCCCCTTTCTTTACTATAGGATAAACGAATCCGCCTGCAAAAAGTTACAGCAAAAGCTGTATTTTCTGTAAAATAATCGCCCATTGCCACATTGTCATACCAACGAACAGGAAACTCTTCCCAGTTCTGCGCCGATTTTTGAAGTTTTCGGGCAAAGCTCCGCCCTTTTTCCCCGAAAAATCGACGAATTACACAAAAAGACAAAAAAACGAAATGTCCCCTTGAATGGGTGGCTGTTTGGTGTTAAAATCGTATGCAATACACAAAACGGACAAACAATCATATCAGGAGGAGAATCGACATGGCAACTTATTTCACAGAACCTTCCAGAACCTTCAGCGAGTTCCTGCTCGTTCCCGGCTATTCTTCCAAAGAATGCATGGTGGACAACGTGAGCCTGAAAACACCTGTGGTAAAATTCAAAAAAGGCGAAAAACCCGCACTGGAAATGAACATTCCGCTGGTTTCGGCAGTCATGCAGGCCGTTTCAGATGATAAAATGGCAGTCGCACTGGCAAAAGAAGGCGGCATTTCCTTCATTTTCGGCTCCCAGACCATCGAAAATCAGGCGGCTATGGTTGCCCGCGCAAAAGCATATAAGGCAGGCTTTGTCATGAGCGATTCCAACATCAGCCCGGAAAGCACATTGCAGGACATTCTGGATTTGAAAGCGCGGACAGGCCACTCCACCGCCGCAGTCACAACAGACGGCACCGCGCAGGGTAAACTTGTAGGCCTTGTAACAAGCCGGGATTACCGCATCAGCCGTATGGAACGTGATATGAAAGTAAAAGAATTTATGACTCCTCTCGATCAGCTCATCTGCGCACCGGAAGGCACAACGCTGAAAGAAGCCAACAATATCATCTGGGACAATAAAATCAACCAGCTCCCGATTCTGGACGCCGAAGGACGCCTGCAGTATCTGGTATTCCGCAAGGATTATGACAGCCATAAAGAAAACACAAACGAACTGCTGGATTCCCAAAAGCGTTACGTTGTGGGCGCGGGCATCAATACACGAGATTACAAAGAGCGCGTTCCGGCTCTGGTAGAAGCCGGCGCAGATATCCTCTGCATCGATTCCTCCGAAGGATACAGCGAATGGCAGAAAATGACACTGGACTGGGTGCGTGAAACCTATGGCGACAGTGTAAAAATCGGTGCGGGTAACGTAGTAGACGCAGAAGGCTTCCGTTTCCTTGCGGAATGCGGCGCGGATTTCGTAAAAATCGGCATCGGCGGCGGTTCCATCTGCATCACGCGGGAACAGAAAGGCATTGGCCGCGGACAGGCTTCGGCTGTCATCGAGGTTGCGGCAGCGCGTGACGAATATTTCAAAGAAACAGGCATCTATATCCCCATCTGTTCCGACGGCGGTATCGTATACGACTACCATATGACGCTTGCACTGGCGATGGGCGCAGATTTCATCATGCTGGGCAGATATTTTGCTCGGTTCGACGAAAGCCCGACAAACCGCGTCAACATCAACGGGAACTACATGAAAGAATACTGGGGCGAAGGCTCCGCACGTGCACGCAACTGGCAGAGATACGACATGGGCGGCGATGCAAAGCTCTCCTTCGAGGAAGGCGTGGATTCCTACGTGCCTTATGCCGGCAGTCTGCATGACAACGTAAACCTTTCCCTGAAAAAAGTAAAATCCACCATGTGCAACTGCGGCGTGCTTTCCATTCCGGAACTCCAGCAGAAAGCAAAAATTACTGTAATTTCCACTACAAGCCTTGTGGAAGGCGGCGCGCATGACGTACTGCTCAAGGACAGCGGGAATTACAAGAGTTAAAGACCGCAGGGCTTTGCCCCACACCCTACAAGCCCTTTGAAAAGGGCTTGACCCCAAACTTTACTGGGCAAAACATTCGTTTTGCCATAGCTTTTATTTGAATATATTCCTGGAATGTTCTGCTTGCCAAATTCTCTTGGCAGTACGAACCATTGACTCGTTTTCCGGCATGCTTTGTGTGCCGGAATTTTTTATCTGCGGTATGGATTTTCAAAGCCCGGGCAAAGGCTGCTCTCGCTCCATTCCAGCATTGCAGTCAGCACAGGGACAAAACTCTCCCCCATTTCCGTCAGGGAATACTCCACTTTCGGAGGGATTTCCTGGTATATCTCTCTGTGCAGGAACCCGTCTTTTTCCAGTTCCCGAAGCTGTTTCGTCAATGTGGACTGCGTAATGCCGTCCAGCCTGCGCATCAATTCCCCAAAACGCTGGACTTTATAAAACGCGACATACCATAATATCAATATCTTCCACTTCCCGCCAATCACAGCCTGTAACCTGCTCATCGGTTCACAGCGGGCAACTGCCGCTTCGCTTTTGAATTTATTTCCTGTCATTCCATATCCCTTCTTTCAAAAAAAGTATATGCCAAGACAAAACAAAAAACAAGATACGGTCTTTTTTTGCTGTTGGTACGAAAAAGGATACTGATACTAAAAAATGACAGTACTTGTAAGCCAGAAACAGTTTTTGTATTCTTATGGCAGAAAAAATGAAAGGGGAAATGAATATGCACTTTACCGGAACAATCTGGCGGCCGCCTTACGAGGCTTCTTCTCTGCTTTTGGAGACAACCGCAGGCTGCACACACCACAAATGCAAATTCTGCACGCTTTATGATGACCTGCCGTTCTCATTCAAAATGTCAACGCTTGCAGACATGGAGGAGGACCTTCGGGAAGCGCGGGCACAGCTGCGGCTTTGGAACAAACACGAAATCAAGCGGGTGTTTCTGGTTGGAGCAAACCCGTTCGTGCTGAAAGCGGAACGCCTGCTGGAAATCGCCGGCCTGATACGCAGGTACTTCCCGTCGAATCAGACAATCGGCTGCTTCGCAAGGGTAACGGATATTACCCTGAAAACTGACGCCGAACTTTTGGAGCTGCGAAAGGCCGGATATGACGGCATCACCATCGGCATGGAAACCGGCGACGATGAAGCCCTGAAATTCATGAACAAGGGCTACCGCGCGCAGGAAATCCTGACGCAGTGCAGGCGGCTTGATGCGGCAGACTTTTATTACAACTTCTTTTATCTGGCTGGGATTTCCGGAGCAGGAAACGGGGAACGCGGCGCAAAAGCAACTGCCGCGCTCTGTAACCAGCTCCACCCTCAAATTATTGGCACCAGCATGCTGACTGTTTATCCAGAATCCAGCTTGTATCAGGAAATAAAGGCCGGTAACTGGCAGGAGGAAACAGAAGTGGAAAAATACAGAGAGCTGCGGGTGTTGGCGGAAAACCTGAAAATCCCGGTCTGGTTCGCCGCTCTGGGTGCGTCCAATGCCATACCCATACAGGGGCATCTGCCGGAAGAAAAGGAAACGGTATTATCCGCTTTGAATCAAATCATCGAAACAGCCGACGAAAATGCTTTACAGGAATACCGGAAGAACCTCCGGCATTTGTAAACAAAAAAGCGTCCCGCGCCGTATTTGAGGGAGGGGCGGGACGCAAAATCAAAATATGGGAATTATAAAAACAACGATACTGCACAGTAAACCAGCAGAAGTGCCATAATGGTGTTAACAATTTTGGCGTGTGTAGAGAACAGCCTGCGGAACAGCGAGCCGAACGCCGACCAGCAGAGCGTGGAAACAAAGCCCATAAATGCCAGCAGTATGGCAAAGGCTGCCAAAGCCGCGATATTCCCGCCGAAATGCGGCAGGATATACGCCTCCATGGACATAATGCCATAAATGTATATCTTTGGGTTCACGAATTGGAGCAAAAGCCCTGAAACAAAGCCGCTGCGGGAAAAATCGTCCTGAATATCCGTACCGCTGCGGAATGTTTCCCATGCCAGATGCAGCATATACAGCCCGCCTAAAATGAGCATCGGCAGCTTAATCTTCGGGATAAACGCCGAAAGCAGGCTGCAAAAAACAGTGCAGAGCAGCATGACAACAGAGAAGCCCACACCTATCCCCAGATTAAACGGGAAGGCTTTCCGGAATCCGAATCGGCTGCCGTTCGACATGGACATGATGTTGTTTGGACCAGGGGTTATGGCTGTCGCGACTGCGTAGGTGAGAAAGGGTATCCAGTGAAACATTAGTCAGTTCCTCCTTCTTAAAAATATCCGCTCTTCATAATTCACATATACTATAATAAGTCTTGTTTTCTGTTTTATCAACAGGAATCCGCAAAATATACCGGCTTTTCTTCCCTGTCCCTTCTAATCGATATTTAATATTCAACCTGCTTGACAAAATCCTCCAAAATAGATATGATAAAGTTTACGGTTTGCGGGAGCAAACTTTTTTTCACTTGAAAGCCCTATCCGGCAGAACGGGTTTGGCTTCACGCTGTTTCACATAAGATGAAGGGAGGAAAAATAGTGGAAACAACAAATAAAATGGGTACCATGCCAATCAACCGGCTTCTGCTTTCCATGTCATTGCCTATGGTAGCGGCAATGCTTGTGCAGGCATTATACAACATTGTGGACAGTATGTTCGTGGCACAGCTGAGCGAAAACGCTCTGACAGCAGTATCCCTGGCATTCCCCGTCCAGAACCTGATGATTGCCGTATCGACTGGTACTGGCGTAGGCATGAACGCACTGATTTCCCGCGCATTGGGTGAAGGAAACTGCGAACGGGCGAATCTGATAGCAAACAACGGCGTTTATCTGGCAATTTTCAGTGCTATTGCCTTTGCACTGCTGGCATTTTTCGGAAGTGAACTTTTCTTCCGCATGCAAACGGACGACCTCGACATTATCCAGCAGGGTACCGTATACATACAAATTTGCAGCTGCCTTTCTATCGGCATATTTTTGCAGATTGCCTTTGACCGTATTTTGCAGGCAACAGGGCGCACATTTTACACCATGCTGACGCAGGGGCTTGGCGCAATCCTGAACATTATTCTCGACCCGATACTGATTTTCGGGCTGTTCGGTCTGCCCAAAATGGGCATTGCAGGCGCGGCTCTGGCAACCGTACTCGGTCAGATGGCGGCAGCGGCTCTCTCTTTATGGTATAACAAAAAGAAAAACGACGATATCGTGATATCTCCAAAAAAATACGGGCTTTCCGGCATGGCAATCAAAAAAATATATTCCATCGGTATCCCGTCCATCTGTATGGCGTCTATTGGTTCTATCATGACCTTCGGCATGAACAAAATACTGATTTCCTTTACCTCTACGGCAACGGCAGTATTCGGCGTATATTTCAAGCTGCAAAGTTTCATTTTCATGCCTGTGTTCGGGCTGAATAACGGCATGGTGCCAATCGTAGCTTACAACTACGGCGCACGCAATCCAGAGCGCATTATGCGGACAATCAAGTTGAGTATGCTTTATGCAACGGCAATCATGGCACTGGGCTTTCTGGCGTTCCAGTTCTTTTCTCCGCAGCTTCTGCGTATTTTCAACGCATCTGAGCAAATGCTGGAAATCGGCACAGTCGCCCTGCGGACAATCAGCTTCAGCTTCCTGCTCGCGGGCTTCAATATCATTTCCACATCGTTTTATCAGGCATTGGGGCATGGCTTCCTGAGCCTTGCCGGTGCGGTACTCCGCCAGCTTGTCGTGCTTCTGCCAGTGGCGATACTGATGGCGAAAATACAGGGGCTTTCCGCAGTCTGGCTGGCATTCCCTGTAGCGGAGATTGCAACGCTTGTATTCAATATCTTTTTCGTCAGATATATTTACGGGAAAGAACTCCGCACAATGCCCAAAAAAGAAACGCCCGAAATGGCATAAAATAAAAATCCTTTCAGTTTTCATCTGAAAGGATTTTTATTTTATCGTTTTCCGGCAGAAAATGCAGCTGCCTCCCCAATCCAGCCCATAATTTCATTGTCAATCTCCGACATCTCCGAAACCAGAACATGATGTGTCCAGCGGTTTGGGTACGGCTCAGATACGGCATCTATCCGCGGCGACAGTTCATGCCTCCCCAGTCCGAATGTCACGACAATATACTCCTTTGGGCGCGTTTCCGCATTTTGCAGTTTCGCAAAAGAAACACAGGCAAACATACGCTTGTTGTAAAACGAAATCTGGGTTTTCTGCACTTTTATGCGCACCTCTCCCAGTTCCGCTTTTATCCGACGTTCCAGTTCCTGATATAACGGCAGCGCGTTGGGCATTTTGTCAAAAAACAGCAGAATATCACCGTTCATAGCATCCTCCAGATCTTCCGGTTATTTCTTCCCTTTTCCGTACATTATAATGCAGGAAGGATTTCCGCGCAAGTCTCAATGCGCCGCCCCGCCTGCTTGTACCGTTCGGTGGAATATGGTAGAATAAGGGAACCGCTTACAGGAATTACAGGAAAGGGCATGGAAAAATGCAGCTAAAAAAATTAACAGAGCATATTTATTATACCCCAAACAATCCAAAAGGCGACCGCCCTACACTTGGATATATTGCAGGCAATAAAACCGCTTTAATGATAGACGCCGGAAATTCTGCGGCACATAACGCAGCATTTTTGGAACAGCTGAGAAAAAACGGGCTGAGAAAGCCAGATATATGCGTTTTGACGCATTGGCACTGGGATCATACCTTTGGTTTGCACGCATTAAATATGGAAACCTACGCGCATACAAAAACAAATGAAAAACTGCGGGAAATCGCCAAATGGGAATGGAACGAAAACGCAATGCGTCAGCGGCTTGCAGACGGTACAGAAATTGCATTTGCCAATGAAAATATCCGCGCAGAATATGCTGACCCGCAAAAAATCCGTATCATTCCGGCAGGAAATGAAATTCAGGAAGAAATCACCTTTGACTGTGGCGGCGTCACCTGCCACTGTCTGCATCTGCCCTCCGCGCACAGCGACGATTCTATCGTGGCATTTGTTCCAGAGGAAAAAATTGTCTTTATCGGCGACATATACGGCGATGATTTCTACAATGGACATAACCGGAATTTGGATAAAACAAAATCCCTTTACGACAGGCTTCAGGAAATGGATTTCACAACAGCAGTACCCGACCACAGCGCGCCCCTTTTAAAAGCTGAACTTCTGGACTTTCTTGGGCGTTTTGCCGCACAGAAATAAAGCAGCTGCGCTCTGCTATACCCCGAACAGCCGAAAAATGACGCGGTCACAGTATAAAACATTGACATGCTGTATAATAAGTTGGTATAATTTGAGGTAGTTTTTTGACAGAAACCGCGAAATTGCCCAGGCAGGCACTGCGGCGGAGAGATAAAGTTTTAGGAGGAAAAAACATATGCTGGAATTAAAGAATATCTGTTTTTCCGCCGAAGGAAAACAGATTCTGAAAGATATCAGTCTGGTGATTGAGGACGCAAAATTCATCGTAATCACAGGACCAAACGGCGGCGGGAAATCCACGCTGGCGAAAATCATCGCCGGTATCGAAAAACCCGACAGCGGGCAGATTCTGCTTGACGGCGAGGACATTACAAACAGGGGCATCACAGAGCGCGCAAGGGCTGGTATCAGCTTTGCGTTTCAACAGCCCGTACGTTTCAAAGGCGTTACGGTAAAGGATTTAATCACACTGGCAAGCGGGAAGGATTTAAGCACTGCGGCCGCCTGCGACTATCTATCCGAAGTCGGGCTCTGCGCGAAAGATTATATCGACCGCGAGGTAAACGCAAGCCTTTCCGGCGGGGAACTCAAACGAATCGAGATTGCCTCTGTTATGGCGCGCAAAACAAAGCTGACGCTTTTTGACGAGCCGGAGGCAGGGATTGATTTATGGAGTTTTCAGAATCTTATCAACGTTTTTGAAAAAATGCACGATGAAATACAGGCGTCTATCCTGATTATTTCGCATCAGGAGCGCATATTGAACATTGCCGATCAGGTTGTCGTAATCAGCGGCGGGCAAATTTCCAAAACAGGGACAAAAGAGGAAGTCCTGCCGGGGCTTTTCGGCATAGAAACAGGATGCAGATTTTTTCAGGGAGGCGCGGAATAATGTTGAATGATATTATCAAAAACCTTCTGGCGGAGGTTTCCGGCATGCAGGACATTCCTCTTACGGGCGCGTTCAATATCCGGAGCAACGGCCAGAGCGAGGGGCGTAATTCTACCGAAAATATACAAATCGTACCGAAAGAAAACGGTTCCGGTATCGACATTTACATTAAGCCGGGCACAAAAGATGAAAGCGTGCATATTCCTGCACTGATTACAGAGGCAGGCGTGCATGATCTGGTATACAATGACTTTCACGTCGGCGAAGGCGCGGACGTCACCATCGTGGCAGGCTGCGGCATCCATAACTGCGGGAACGAGGAATCCCTGCACGAAGGTATCCACCGCTTTTTTGTAGGAAAAGATGCAAAAATCAAATACATTGAAAAACACATTGGTGAAGGCGATGGCAACGGCAAGCGCATCATTAACCCGCAGACACACATCGAAGCAGAGGAAAACAGCTATGTTGAGATGGATACTGTACAGCTGAAAGGCGTAGATTCCACAAAACGAGTTTCCAGCGCGAAGCTGGCAACAGGCGCAACGCTGGTAATCAAGGAAAAAATCATGACGCATGGTGACCAGTACGCCGAAACGTCCTTTGATGTAGATTTGGACGGTAAAGGCAGCAGTGCGAAGCTGATTTCACGGTCTGTCGCGCGGGATTCTTCCCGTCAGCTGTTCCGTTCAAAACTGGCTGGCAACACAGAGTGCTACGGGCATTCCGAATGCGATGCTATCATCATGGACGACGGCGTTGTAGCAGCGGAACCGGAAATTATCGCAAACAATGTGGACGCAACACTGATTCATGAAGCGGCCATTGGCAAAATTGCGGGCGACCAGCTGGTGAAGCTGATGACGCTCGGACTGACGGAAAAAGAGGCAGAAGCACAGATTATCAACGGATTTTTGAAGTAAAGAAAAAAGACCTTGGGGCTTTGCCCCAAACCCCACAAGGGACGCTGTCCCTTGACCCATTTTCCGCCGCGCCAAAGCGCGCCGGAAAGAAAAATAGATTTCTGCCACCACCAATATGAGTTATATTGTAAAAATCAGATTTACCTTAGGAAAACGCAGTTTTCCGCAATAAAGTTTAGGGTCAAGCCCTTTTCAAAGGGCTTGCGGGGCGTGGGGCAGAGCCCCACAACCTTTCATTTAGGAGATGGGAAGATGAGCGGCAAAATAAAACAGGAGGCCATCAGCTGGATTAAAACCATACTGCTGGCCGTAATTTTGGCAGGTGCGGTCAATTCGTTCCTGATTGTAAACGCGGAAGTGCCAACAGGTTCCATGGAAAATACCATCATGACGGGGGATCATATCCTTGCGCTGCGTACTTCCTATTGGTTCAGCGAACCGGAGGCGGGTGATGTTATCGTCTTCCGCTATCCCGATGACCCGACAGGCAAAATTTTGTATGTCAAGCGTATCATTGGCACGCCGGGCGATACTGTCACTGTAACGAACGGCGAAGTCCTCGTTAACGGCAAAACACTCGACGAGCCTTATATCCTCGAACGGACAGAAGGCGAGTTCGGACCATATACCGTACCGGAGGACAGCTATTTTATGATGGGCGATAACCGCAACCGTTCTGTGGATTCACGCTACTGGGATAATCAGTTTGTAGAAAAGAATAAAATCCTCGGAAAAGTTGTTCTGCGGTACTACAAAGGATTCAAATGGATTTCCTGACAGGAGGGGTTTCGTTGAAGAAAAAAGATTCCATAATCACTGTACTTCTGGTAATATTGATTGTCATACTGTTCGTCGGCGGGCAGTATAAATCAAACAGGGAAGAATTTACCAAAGAACGCTGGGAAAACTATACCGGTAACAGCCGCCAGACAATACTGAGCGATTTTGTTGACCGGACGAATGTTGCGGGGCTGACAAAAACCGAAATTGCGGAAATGCTGGGTACAGCAGATGACGAAGCAGAGGATTTCATGATTTATTTCCTCGGCATGCCGCGCGGACTGTTCGGTACAAAGGCAGAAGGAGAGGACGAATTTCTTCTGTTCCGTTTTACAGACGGCAAGGTTTCACAGCTGGAAAAAGTGACACTGGCGGGTCTGCCAAAGGAAAGCAGTTATCGCATTTCTTTCTCGCCCCCTTCTGAAGATGGAATCATTCGTCCCAATAGCTCACAGGTTCTGGAAGGAGGGAATGCGCAATGAAATGCCCTTTCTGCAACCAGGAAATGAACGCCGGACATATGACTTCCGGACGCTATATCCTTTGGAAAGAGAAAAACAGCGAAGGCGGAAAACCCAAAGAATATCTTCTTGCCAAAAGCTACATGAGTGGCGCAAAGCTAGAGGGCTGGCTCTGCCCTTACTGCCGTAAGCTGGTTTTGGATATTCCCGAAGAATAAAAGACGCACAGGAATTTGGTATGCAAAACGCTGCCAATTCCTGTTTTTATGCTCTAAAACTGCTTTTGAAGGTCGTAAATGTACTCATACGCATACGTTTCCACCAAAAAACGACCTCTTTTTTTGGTCAATATTAGAAGTTGACAGTTTATCCACAGTTTACTATAATGTGAATATAAAACGTTAATGAAATTCTTCAGGGCAGGGTGAAATTCCCGACCGGCAGTAAAGTCTGCGAGCGTATGGAAACAGCGCATGATTTGGTGAAATTCCAAGACCGACAGTAAAGTCTGGATGGGAGAAGGATTGGAGTTTGATGTTTTTCGGGCGGAACTTTTTCCGGGGGATATCAGCCTTTCTTTTGCTTGTTTTGCCTGAAGATTTTCAGGCTTTTTCTTTTTCACAAAAGAAAAAGTATATCATATGGCATCTGGTTTCAGAAAAATATTTTCCAGCCTGATGTCTGCAGCCTGAAAATTTCAAGCACCTGCCCCTGAAAGGGCGGGGCTCAAACAAACGGAGGTAAAAAATGGAAAAGGCAGTAAAGAATTTGGGGACGGAAAAAAAGAAAGTTTCCACAAGGCAGCTCGTGTCAATGGCAATGCTGGGGGCAATCTCCATTGTGCTTGTTTCAGTTGTTCATTTTCCGCTGATACCAGCGGCAGCATTTCTGGAATATGACCCTGCGGATATTCCTATTTTAATCGGCACATTCGCCTATGGTCCTTTGGCCGGGCTTTTGATGACCATTATAGTTTCTATCATTCAGGGCGTAACGGTCAGCGCGCAGAGCGGTCCCATCGGCGTCGTAATGCATATTTTTGCTACTGGCTTCTGCGCATTGGTTGCCGGCAGTATTTACAGCCGGAACAAAACGAGAAAAACCGCCATACTCGCACTTGTATGTGGTGCGCTGGTGCAGACGGCGGCTATGGTACTGATGAATATGATTTTTACGCCCCTGTTCATGGGCGCACCACTGGAAACGGTACTGGCAATGATGGTACCTGCTTTCATTCCTTTCAACCTGCTGAAAGCGGGGATCAACTGTACAGTTACATTCCTACTGTATAAGTCAATCTCCCACCTCTTAAAGGGGGAATAAGGGTGATTGGCCCAGATAAATACCTAGACAGGGAAAAGCGGTAGAACTCGAATATGGGTTTTATCGCTTTTCCTTGTTCAATGCCCTTCGTACAAACCAGACGCTTTCCTCGGAAAATGCAGTTTTCCGCAATAAAGTTTTTCAACTTTTTATTGTCAGAAGCGACGGAAACGCATATAATAGAATGAAGTCCAAAACCGCTCTTACAGCGGATAATCAAAAAGAAAACGAAAAGGAGGCGGCCTATGTATCGAAAAAAAACCGTAGCTGTCATTTTTGGCGGCCAATCCTCAGAACATGAGGTTTCCAGAAATTCAGCCACAATGATGTTAAGGGAACTGGACAAAGAAAAATATCAGGTACTTCCTGTCGGCATCACGAAAAAAGGCGAATGGCTGATTTATAACGGTCCGGCAGATCATGTCGCAACGGGTGAATGGGAAAAATACGGCACACCGGCCTGCCTTTCCCCTGACGCATCGAAAAAAGCTCTGCTGAAAATCGTCAACAGCAGTGTGAAGGAAATTCCTGTAGATGTCGCGATTCCTGTGCTGCATGGCGCATGGGGCGAGGACGGCACCATTCAGGGGCTTCTGGAGCTGGCACAGATTCCCTATGTCGGCTGTGGCGTGCTTTCCTCAGCTGTTTCTATGGATAAAGTATACACCAAAATGATCGCAAAGCAGTTCCGCATTCCACAGGCTCCCTACATTTGGACGGAAAAGCAGGAATTGAATAAAAATACTGACCGTTTTATGGATCAGGTGGAGAAAAAGCTGGGCTATCCCTGCTTTGTAAAACCCTCCAACGCCGGTTCTTCTGTCGGTATCTCAAAGGCGAAAAACCGCGCCCAGCTGAAAGACGCACTTGCGCTTGCGGCACAGTATGATAAAAAAATCATTGTGGAGCAGGCAATTGTAGGCCGTGAGTTTGAATGTGCCATACTGGGCAATGACGACCCGCAGACCAGCGGTGTAGGCGAGGTGCTTGCCGCAGCAGAATTTTACGATTATGACGCAAAATACAACAACAGCGATTCCCGCACTGTCATTCCGGCAGATATTCCGGAGGTTAAACTGCGGGAAATGCAGCGCATCGCCGCAAGGATATTCCGCGCAGTAGACGGCAGCGGTCTGGCGCGGGTGGATTTTTTCATGGAAAAAGATACCGATAAGATATATTTCAATGAGCTGAACACCATGCCCGGCTTTACCACAATCAGCATGTACCCTATGCTTTGGGAAGAAGCCGGCATTTCAAAAACAGAATTGATGGACCGCCTGATCGAACTGGCACTTACCAGAGATACAGGCATCAGAGGGTAAGGAGAAACGAATGGATACAAGACCAATCGGCGTATTTGACTCGGGCGTGGGCGGCCTGACAGTTGTGAAGCAAATCATGAAGGTAATGCCCCATGAAAATATCGTATATTTCGGGGATACGGCAAGGCTGCCCTACGGTACAAAATCCCGCGAAGCAGTCACGCGCTTTTCCCGTCAAAATGTCCGCTTTTTGCAGACAAAAGACGTCAAAGCCATCATCATCGCCTGCAATACGGCAAGCTCTAACAGTCTGGACGTGCTGAAAGCTGAATTTGATATTCCGCTGTTCGGCGTAGTCGTGCCGGGCGTAGAGGAAGCTGTCCGTTCCACCAAAAACAAAAAAGTCGGTGTTATCGGTACTGCGGCAACCGTCCGTTCCGGCGCATATGAACGGCTGATTCAGGAAAAAGACCCGCAAATACATGTGTTTTCCAAGGCCTGCCCGCTTTTCGTGCCGCTTGCAGAAGAAGGCTGGACGGATAACGACGTTGCAAAACAGGCAGCTCGGAATTATTTAGATGAGCTGCTCGCAACAGGAATTGATTCGCTTGTGCTGGGCTGTACGCATTACCCGCTTTTGAAACGCTGCATTGGGACGACCGTAGGCGAAAGCATTAAACTGGTAGATCCCGCAAAAGCTACGGCAAAACGTGTTATGGATTACCTGGGCAAACGCGGCCTGCTGAACGAGGGAACAGAGGAAGGACGCAGGCACTTCTATCTCAGCGACAGCACAGATACATTCCAGTTTCTTTGTCAGAAAGCTCTGAAGCGTGAATACCCTGCGGAAATCATTGATATCGAACGCTACTGAAGGCCTTTCCTTCCTTTGCAGGAGGCTGGACATCGTAACAACATCTGAATATATAAAGGGCTGGAATGTTTCTTTCCTGCCCTTTTTCTTTGTGCTTTTGGAAAATTCCGTAAAGAATATTTTTCGCACATATTTTTATACAAAAAATCGTCTATTCTATTTCCGCATTGCTTTACTGCATTTACAAATAGTTTAACACAGTTTTTCGTTGCTATTATCACATCTTTTTATGGATTCTCACAATACTTTATCATTTTTACAAAAAATATCTCAAAAAAAGTATAGACTTTATTCTGTATTTCGTTCTTATAAAAAGTGTGGTATACTGGTAGTCAAAATGGGAACAATAAAGCATACAGAAAAGAGGAATGAAAATGACTGCAACAGGTTGGATTATGCTTACCATTGTGGCGTATCTTGGCGTTATGGTAGGCGTAGGTGTATACTGGTCAAAAAAGAACAATGACGCAAGCGACTTTTATCTGGGCGGCAGAAAGCTCGGGCCTTTCGTAACCGCAATGAGTGCGGAAGCCTCGGATATGAGCGGCTGGCTCCTGATGGGCATTCCCGGTCTTGCGTACCTTTCGGGCATTGCCGACCCCTTGTGGACTGTAATCGGCCTTGGCATCGGCACATATATCAACTGGCTGATTGTGGCAAAGCGTATCCGGACATACACGCATGAAGTCAATGCCATCACTCTGCCGGATTTCTTTTCCCGACGTTATCATGATGATAAAAATATCCTGATGTGCATTGCAGCACTGGTTATCATCATATTCTTTATCCCGTATACCGCTTCGGGGTTTGCGGCCTGTGGCAAGCTGTTCAGCAGTATTTTTGACATCGGCTATGTGCCTGCAATGCTTATTGGCGCGGTTGTTATCGTAGCGTATACTGCAACGGGCGGCTTCCTTGCGGCAAGCACAACGGACCTGATTCAGAGCATCGTTATGAGTATCGCTCTGGTTGTTGTCATCTGCTTCGGTATCAATGTTGCAGGCGGCATGGACGCCGTTATGGAAAATGCGCGGGAGCTTGTAGGCTACCTGAGCATGACCGCAACACACAACGTGGCAGACAACACTTCGTCCCCCTATGGTTTCCTGACCATCTGCTCCACACTGGCATGGGGCTTTGGCTATTTTGGTATGCCGCATATTCTTCTGCGCTTTATGGCAATCGAGGATAAAGAAAAACTCGCGCTTTCCAGAAGGATTGCGACAACATGGGTCGTTATTGCCATGTGTGCTGCGATATTCGTCGGCATCATCGGCAACGCAATGACAAAAGCGGGTGCTGTGCCGTTCCTGGAAGGCAGTTCTTCTGAAACTATTATTGTACAGATTGCACATCTTCTGAGCCAGCATGGTGCATTTGCGGCAATCGTCGGCGGTATTATCCTTTCGGGTATCCTTGCATCAACGATGTCTACGGCAGATTCCCAGCTTTTGGCAGCATCTTCCAGCTTTTCGCAGAATCTTTTGCAGGGCTTTTTCAAGGTAAAAATTTCCGATAAGGGTGCGATTATGGCAGCGCGGCTCTCCGTACTTGCAATCTCAGTTATCGGTGCATTTATTGCCCGCGACCCGAACAGCTCCGTATTTGGTATTGTATCGTTCGCATGGGCGGGCTTCGGCGCATCCTTCGGTCCTGTCGTGCTGGCGTCCCTGTTCTGGAAACGCTCCAATAAATGGGGTGCGCTTGCGGGCATGATTGTTGGCGGTGCAACCGTATTCATCTGGAAATATCTTGTTCGTCCGCTGGGCGGCGCATGGAACATTTACGAACTCCTGCCCGCGTTCCTGCTGGCATGTGCTGCAATCATAGTTGTCAGCCTTTTGACAAAAGAGCCGGAACAGGCGATTGTGGAAGAATATGAACATGTACAGAAAGTTTACCATGGCGAAGCATAAAATACCTGACTCAAAAACAGCCTGTTTCCGTCTTATACAAACGGAAACAGGCTGTTTTTTGTTGGAATCATGGCTTTTTAATGATGCCCTTTTCTATATCTCCCTGCTCCGTTTTCTGCTGAACAACAGCATAGCCGTCCCTAAAACTTTCTACATCGTCAAATATGGGTGCAATCACCCAATGCCAATTCTTGTCCGCATAGCCCCATTTCCCCGTTCTTGTGTCCTGCACCGCCATCAGCCCATCTGAGGAATTTTGCAGCCAAATGCTTTCCACATGGGTGAGTTCGCCGTCCGCGTCAAAGTATGTGTCAAAGCTTACCGGCATGCCGCGGAACATCGCAGTGTTTTCAATCACTACAACCCCGCGCATTTTTCGCGAAGAGCCCGCAGAGGGCGTTTTTGCGAGCAGCTTGATTTTTTTCCCCGCATGATCAATCACCCAGAGCCTGCCGTCATTTGTGCCCCTTCCTTCCAGCACAAACGCCGTTCCGTTGTAAAAATCGCTTGCCCAGTCATACTGCGGCAGAATGACCTCCTGCCCTGTTTTGTCTATATACCCAAATTTCCCCTTCTCCCTGCACACATAGGCGAGCCCCTCATGGAAGGAACCACAGGAAACGTATTTTGTATCTATGACGAGTGTCCCCTTTTTGTCGATATAGCCCCACCGCCTTCCGGCGTGCCAGTCGTCTACCAGTGTTTTATCCAATATTCCAACTGCCGCCAGCCCTTCAGAAAAATCCCCTGCATCAAAATATTCTGCGGGGATAGCCAGAGCCCCTTTTGTATCCAGAAAGCCGACCGCCCCGTCTTTCCTTGTTTGGGAAAGCCCTTCCACAAAGCGAATGTCATCTTTCAAACCCATCTGGAAGAGCTTTTTGCCGTTTTTGTCGGTGATATAGATGTCCTCTCCATTTGGACCATGGTCCTCTATTTGGAAGCAGTCCTCCCCTGCATACAATATACCGGTTGTTCCCCCATAGGCCTGCAGGGTCTTCCCACTGCTGTCCAAAACGAGAGTTTTCCTTTCCGGGTCAGGCGTTTCGGCGGAAAAATATCCGCCGCCAAGGTTTTTGATGCGCGTATACTCCTGTGTTGGCTGGAGGATATATTCCGGCATTACGCCCGTCCCCGTAGGGGCTGGCACCTCGCCGCCCGTTTCCAGTTCTTTTGCGGTGTATCGCAGTGTTGCCGTCCGCGTTTTCGCGTCCCATGAAATATCCTGGGCTTTGCAGTAAATTTCCGGCAGTATCTCCTGCCACGCCCTCAGAGGAAGGAAAAGCTGCGTCCCGCGCCGCTCCATGCCCTGTAGGCTTATGGAGAACATTCCAGTATCCCGCACCTCTTTTTCGTTTGTGTCAAAAATAAAGTGCTTTTTCACCCAAACAGCGTGCAGCACCCCATTGTTTTCGTCCCATTCCAAAGAAATGTTTCCCACGAGGGCGTTCAGAAACGGCCCCGCAGGCAGCATCATTGCGCCGTCTTTTTGGTAAATCGCTGCATCATCCGGCAGAACAACCGCCTTCCCGTCTTTCACAAGCCCGTCCGCACCAACTTTCACTGTAAATGTGTGCGGCATTTCCTTAAGCTCATAGCCGGATATCCACTCCTGCGCCTTTGCCTGCACCGGGGCGGCAAGCAATAATGCACTAAGCACAATACAAATTCCATACTTCATAAAATCCCCCCTTTTATCGTTACAACCCGTATCCATCTTTATGCCCAGTATAGCAAAAACGTCATTTTCTCACAACTACGATATAGGTTTTGTAAGAAATCCGTAAGAATATCTTCCCAGATAAAAAAGTAAAGCGGCACAGGATTTCCCACACCGCCTTGTTATGTCAATTTTTATATAAATTGATATCCGTTCAACCGTATCTTTTGCAAAAACACGCCTTATGCACTCTCCGCCGCTATGGGCTTCACCATAAGCGGCTTTTTTTGTTCAAACTCCCGCGTTCTGGCTGAACTGTTGCAACTAAATATTTCCCGTTCAGACGCGCCGTTCGCAAAACCGCGCCTTATACGCTCTCCGCCGCTTTTGGGCTTTGCTATAGCGGCTCCTTTTGCTCAAATCTCGGCGCTCCCTCAGAACACAGGTCGTCTGTCAAATTTGTGCAGGCACAATTTGCCAGCTGCTTGTGTTCTGGCTAAACTGTTGCATTAGAAGTCCGCGTTTTTCACCGTTCTGGGATACGGCAGCACGTCCCTGATATTGCTTACGCCCGTCAGGTACATCACTGCACGCTCAAAGCCCAGCCCGAAGCCGGAGTGTCTTGTGCCGCCATATTTACGCAGGTCAAGATACCACCAGTAGTCCTCTTTTTTCAGCCCAAGCTCGTTCATGCGCCCTTCCAGTACGTCCAGACGCTCCTCTCTCTGACTGCCGCCAATGATTTCGCCTACGCCCGGCACAAGCAAGTCCATCGCCGCAACAGTCTTGCCGTCATCGTTCATGCGCATATAAAACGCCTTGATATCCTTCGGATAGTTCGTAACAAATACGGGCTTTTTATAAATCTGCTCCGTCAGGTAACGCTCATGCTCGGTCTGCAAATCAATGCCCCATTCCACAGGGTATTCAAATTTCTGCCCTGATTTTATCAGCAGGTCAACCGCTTCCGTATAGGTAACCACGCCGAAATCATTATTCAGAATATTATAGAGACGCTCCAGCAGTCCCTTATCCACAAAGCTGTTGAAAAACTCCATTTCCTCCGGCGCATTATCCAGCACATACTGTATAATATATTTGAGCATATCCTCAGCCAGTTCCATGTTATCCTTCAAATCGGCAAACGCCATTTCCGGCTCAATCATCCAGAACTCCGCCGCATGGCGCGCAGTATTGGAATTTTCCGCGCGGAAAGTCGGCCCAAACGTGTAAACATTGCGGAACGCCATCGCGAATGTTTCTGCGGAAAGCTGGCCGCTGACAGTCAGGTTTGTAGACTTGCCAAAGAAATCCTTGGCAAAGTCCACCTTACCGTCCTCTGTGCGGGGCAGGTTTTCCAAATCCAGCGTCGTCACGCGGAACATTTCACCCGCACCTTCCGCATCGCTGCCAGTGATAATGGGCGTATGCGCATAAACAAAGCCCCTCTCCTGAAAGAACTGATGAATGGCATATGCAATCAGACTGCGCACGCGGAACACTGCGGAAAACATATTTGTCCGCGGACGCAGGTACGCAATCTGGCGCAGGAATTCCATGGTGTGCCGCTTTTTCTGCAAAGGATAATCCGGCGTGGACGTGCCTTCCACAGCGATTTCTGCCGCCTTGATTTCAAAGGGCTGCTTCGCCTCCGGTGTTTCCACCAAAAGACCTTTTACGATAATCGCCGCACCAACGCCCAGCTTTGTCACCTCATCATAATTC
>CAMQRG010000012.1 GCA_947036475.1 uncultured Clostridia bacterium | reverse complement strand
TTTTTACTTACCCCCAGTATAACTGGGGGTTTTGTCTTGCCTATTCGGCGCACAAAAAGCGGCAGTTCTGCAATACTCAGCAGAACCGCCGCTTTTTGATTTATTCCTTCGCGAAATCTATTTTTTTCATAATCATTTTCATAAACACTGTACAGATGAACACGCATGCAATTTCCGCAATCGGGTACGAAAACCACACCTTATTCAAATCTCCGAGCCGCGCCAGCAGATACGCCACAGGCAGCAACACGACAATCTGCCGCGCAATGGACACAATCAGGCTGTAAATCCCGTTGCCCAGCGCCTGGAACACTGCACAGCAGACAACGCTGTAACCTGCCAGCAGGAAACTGATGGAAATAATCCGCAACGCGGGAATACCGATTTGCAGCATGTATTCCGAAGCGTTGAACAGCCCCAGCAGCCTGTCTGGCAGAAGCTGGAACGTCAGCAGACCAAGGAGCATAATACAGACTGCCGCAATCACGCTCAGTTTTATGGTTTCGAGTATGCGCTCCCGTTTCCTTGCGCCGTAGTTATAGGCAATAATGGGAATCATACCGTTATTCAGCCCGAAAATCGGCATGAATATGAAGCTCTGCAGCTTGAAATATACGCCGAAAACAGCAACAGCCGTTGTTGTAAAGCCCGCCAGAATACGGTTCAGGAAGAATATCATCACCGATCCAATAGACACCATCAATATGGACGGGATTGCCACGGTGTATATGCTTTTCAATATGAACCGATTCGGCAGTATGTTTTTCAGGCTGAAATGAATATCCGTATTTATTTTAAGATTAAAATAAAAACCGAGCGTCATACCGACAAACTGCCCGAATATGGTTGCAATCGCCGCTCCCGCAACGCCCAGCGCAGGAAAGCCGAACAGCCCGAAAATCAGTATCGGGTCCATGATGATATTGATAACCGCGCCCACAATCTGCGTTACCATGGAATAAACCGTCCGCCCCGTAGCCTGTAAGAGCCGCTCAAACGCAAACTGCATATAAAGACCAAAAGAACACAGCATACAGATACGCAGGTATGTCGTGCCATAACCAATGATTTCAGGAATGTCTGTCTGCCCGCGCAGGAAAACCCTCGTAAACAGCAGACCGACCACAATGAAAAACAACCAGTTCATTCCGGCCAGAAACAGGCTGACATTTGCCGTTTTATCCGCCAGCTCCTGTTTTTTCGCGCCAAGGCTTTTGGAAAGCAGCGCATTCACACCGACGCCCGTACCCGTACCAACTGCAATCATGAAATTCTGCATCGGGAACGCCAGCGAAACGGCGGAAAGCGCGTTTTCGTTAATCTGCGCAACAAATGCACTGTCTACAATATTATACAACGCCTGTACAAGCATGGAAATCATCATAGGAATAGACATGGAAACCAGCAGTTTCCGAACAGGCATCGTACCCATTCTGTTCTCTCTGGTTTCTGCGGCAGCAGAACTCATTTCAGACCCTCCTTTATTTTTCACAATTCTACAACATTCCCAACTATGATATAGCAGTTAAAAATTCTTGTCAATCGCTTTCGGAAAATCCACGCAAAAAGAAAGCAGACTTCCCAAAAACAGAAGCCTGCTCAGATATTTTCTATTCTTTTGTTTTCCAGAGGAGCATATTATCCTCCACGAACGGCTCGACCTTCTCCTGATCTGCCAGATAGGACAGATAGGAGCGGATGGTGCTGCCAACAAGGACATATTGATTTGCGTCCATCGTCAGCCCATACTGCTCAAAGACACATTTCAAAACCTGCTCGAATGGCAGCGGTGTGCAGCAGATTTCCAGCAGTTTATCCAGAATTTCCAAGGCTTTTACTCTGTTCAGAGCGACAAGCGGGCGGATATCCTCCACTGCCTCGGCATGTGCCGGAATAAACAGCTTTCCTTCCATATTTTCCACAAAATCAAGCGTTTCAAAATATGCCGCCACATCATAGTTAAAAGAAACGTGGTATTTCTGTATGGTATTTTCGCCAAACACACAGTCCGCAAGGAAATAGACATCATCGGGCGTTTTCACGCCAATCATTTCCCAGAAATGCCCGCCCAGCGGGAATATCTCCATGCCCTCTGGCAGCGGCGCGTCTGCAATCTCCTGTGCTTTGGACGGCGTTGCCATCAGGAACTTGTTCCGCAGTTTTTTGAACGGATAGCCGCCGTAAAGAAAGGACGGCTCCAGTATCGGATGCTCCACAACCGCCTTTTCCATCGGCGCAGCGTAAACAGCGCAGCCCAAACGGTTCTGCAAAAGGGTATTGCCGCCGTCGTGGTCAGCATTGGAATGGGTATTGATGATAGCGGTTAATGTCCAGCCCTGCGCATCGAAGATTTTCTGTATTTTACGTCCGGCATCCTTGTCGTTGCCACTGTCAATGAGCCAGACATCGCCATCGTTCACACGGTAGACACCGACCTTAGACGGAGAGTTAATGTAGTATGTATTTTCTGCCACCTGCACAAGTTCATACATGGGCATTCCCTCCTTTGTAAAAGAAAAGATTAAGACCACGGGACTCTGTCCCGCACCCTGCAAGGGCCTTCCGCCTCCGCCACGTATCCACGCGGCGGCAGAAGGGTTAAGGGACAACGTCCCTTACAGGGGATTGGGGACAGTGTCCACAAGGTCTTTCCATCTTAATCCATAGAATTTGTGGAGCCGATTACATTCTTAATCTTGTCCTCAACCAGTTCCTGAATCAGATCGCGCCCTGCGCCCAGATAGCCGCGGGGGTCAAACGCAGACGGATTTTCCCCGAAAGATTTGCGAATTGCCGCTGTCAGCGCAAGTCTCAGGTCTGTATCCATGTTAATTTTGCAGACCGCCATAGAGGACGCTTTGCGCAGCATCTCTGCCGGAATACCCTTTGCACCCGCAATCTCACCACCGAACTCATTGCACATTGCTACACACTTCTGGTCAACAGAGGACGCGCCATGCAACACGATAGGATACTGGTGGAAACCCTCTGCCTCCAGCTTTTCCGTAATCGTTGCAAGACGGTCAAAGTCCAGCTTCGCCTCACCTTTGAATTTATATGCGCCATGGCTTGTGCCGATTGCAATGGCAAGGGAATCCACGCCTGTGCGTTTTACGAAATCCACCGCCTGATCAGGGTCTGTATACGTTGCATTTGCCGCGTCAACGTTAACTTCGTCCTCAACGCCGGCCAGCTTGCCAAGCTCCGCTTCCACCACTACGCCGCGTTCATGCGCATAATCCACAATTTTCTTCGTCTGCGCTACATTTTCCTCATAATCCAGATGGGAACCGTCAAACATAACGGAAGTAAAACCATATTCGATACAGTCTTTGCATACTTCAAAATCAGAACCATGGTCAAGATGCAGTGCGATATCCAGCTCTGTTTCCTCAATCGCCGCGTCCACCATCGCTTTCAGATATTTGGGGTGCGCATATTTCAGCGCGGATTTGGAAACCTGAAGGATAACAGCGGAATTCTGCGCCTTTGCCGCAGCCACAACGCCCTGAATAATCTCCATATTGTTGATATTGAACGCGCCAATGGCATAACCGCCCTGAAAAGCCTTTTCAAACATCTTTTTTGTCGTTACTAAAGCCATATCAAAACACCCTTTCTTTTTTTCCTGTATTCTGTTTACATATAGTATCCTTTTATAATAGAATTATAATACGGCAAGGCTTTCCTTGCAAGGCATTTTATGGCAGGAGGGAGAATTTATGCGATATTTTATGACAATGCTTGCAGTTCTGGGACTGGATCTGGGAACGAAAAAATGGGTGGAAAAAAGCCTGCCCTTAGGCGGGAGGAAAGTAATTGTCAAAAACCACCTGTATCTGCGTCACATAAAAAACCGCGGCATGGCTTATAATACATTCAGCGGAAAGCGGAAAGCAATCCTGCTTTCTACCGCCGGACTGCTCTCGTTTTACGCCGCGCTGTTCGCAAAAGCGGCATTCGGCAGCGGCAACAGAGGGCTTGCCATGCCGCTGGGCGTGATACTCGGCGGCGGACTGGGGAATTTCTGGGAACGGCTCCGCAAAGGGGTGGCAACAGATTTCCTCTATATTAAGGCAAAAAACGCGCCCGTATTTAATATTGCAGATATCGCACTGATGGGCGGTGCGCTCTGGCTGGCAGAACGCCTCTGGAAAACAGGCGGGAATCGTTAGTTTTTTGCCCCAAAACCGCGTAAAACGACACATTTTGGACGCATCTATCGGCTTTTTTCAGGAGAATGATAAGAAAAAGTAATTTTTCTGTTGCCGATTTTTGCGGAGTGTAGTATAATAGGCGTAGAAAATCCTGAGATGTTCGACAACTTGCCATATTTGAACCTACATTATCGACACGGGATTCCTATATGCAGAAGATATGTCAGGCCTCAAGCTAATTCCCTTTGGGCAGAGGAAGGCAGAGTCTGCTGCTGCGGTTACCCACCTGGCTTAGGCTAGGTGTCAAGAGGCAAGACCGGCATTTTGGGATTATCTTTTCAGTAAAAAGGTGCCGTACGGCACTTTTTTTGTATCTCAAATCAAACAGTATTTTGCAGACCTGCAATTTTATTTCCCGGCAAAACGTTAGTTTTGCCCAATAAAGTTTGGGATCAAGCCCTTTTCAAAGGGCTTGTGGGAGTTTGAGGGCAAAGCCCTCAAGGTTTTAAGACGCAGGCAGGCGTTCTTTTTTTTTTGCCTGCCGCATAGATATAGCAGTAAAGCCATTTTCGGGAGGGGACAAGATATGATGAAAAAAATTTTGATACTTTACGGACTGCTGTCTCTGTTGCTGTCCGGCTGTGCCTCTGGCGGTCCTGCGTCAGCCGAACGTGCCGCCGTCGGCAGAATCGGCGAAGATATCCCCATCAGCAGGGAAATGGCAGCAAAAACCATTGCGCTTGCGTTTTATACGCCGGACGAGCTGGATACTCTGGCGGAACAAAGCGAAACAGGGCTGCCCTTTTCCGATGTTTCTCCGAAAGACTGGGCAGTGCCCTACATTCTTGGCAGTATGGAGCAGGGCTTTTTTGCCGGAGACGAAGAAGGTCTTTTCCGCCCGCAGGACAGCCTTTCCCTCTGGGAAGCGCAGGCATTGATGGACAGGCTTGCCCCTGATTATGACAGCCGCATCGTACTGACAGATGAAAACAAAAATATGGCTGTGTCCTACGACCTTTGGGCGCAGCTTCTGGAGACCGCGCTGAAATCCCGCCGCGCAGAGGACAGCCTTTATTCCTATGGCATTCGAGAACAGAATGCCGTACTGCTTTCTGCGGAAAGCGAACAGTTTGATACCGGATATTTTCGGGCTGCCGGGCTGGATTTAGCACCCTATGAAGCCTCCCGCATCACCTTTCTGGAAAAAGACGGGGAAATTATGCTCCTGCTGACTGTGGAAGCATTGTCGCCCGTTGTACGGAATATTTACTGCCGCGCAGAGAACGGCACGCTCTTTCTGGAAACAGGTTCAGGCATAGCGGAACTTCCTTATCGGGAAAAGCTGGAAGAAGGATTTGCCGATGTGAAGCTGGAAAACGGCAAGCCTGCGGAGGTCACACCAATTGAAGCCCTTGGGCGGCAGACGGTAAAGCGGGCAGACAGCAGCGGGCTGTATTTAGCAGAGAAAGGCGCTTTGGAATGGGCAGAAAATTCCCGTATTTACCGAAAAAACGGCGATTCTTTCGACACTGAAACGCCCTCCGCGCTGGTCTGCGGCACAGATTTGGCAGAATATTACGAAAAGGACGGCAAAATCGCAGGGGCTGTGATAAACAAAGACGTTCTGCCGGAGCATATCCGCGTATTCCTGAAAGGGAGCGAACAGGAGCACGTCACTCTCTCTGCGGACAGCGGCATGACATTTACCAGCCGCAGCGCGTCCAAATCCTTTCCCGAAGGCGCAAAAGCCACACTGACCGCCGACCTTCCATGGTTCGACAACGGGATACTGACTGTAACGGGCGAGAACGGCTGCCCCATACAGGTCGATTTCGCAGACGGGACATCTTTCTGCTATGAAGGCGTTCTGGAATTGGAGCGAAGAAGTGAAAACGGTTTTACAATCGTAAATGAACTGCCGATGGAGCGCTACCTTGCAGGGGTCGTGCCATATGAAATGCCTGTCAGCTTTGGACAGACCGCGCTGGAGGCGCAGGCTATCACCGCCCGCAGCTACGCCTACCACCAGTTTTATGGCAACACCTACGGCGAAAACGGCGGGCACGTTGCGGATACCGTCGCCAGCCAGGTTTACCGGGGCTATGAGGAAAATGAAACGGTCGAGGCAGCTGTAAAAGCAACGGAGGGCGAATGTGTGACGATTGCCGACAAAGTGGCTCAGACGTATTTCTATTCCACATCCTGCGGTTTCGGCTCCTGCGCGGACGAAGTCTGGTCCACAGACGGCACCTTCAGCAGCAGCCGGAAAGAATACCTTGCAGGGCAGACACATGGCGATTTTGAAGCTCCGGCAGATGAAGAAGGCTGGCTTGCTTTCTGGCAGGATTGGGAAACGGAGGGCTATGATTCTGATTCCGCATGGTACCGCTGGAAAGTTTATTTCAGCGGCACACAGCTGACAGAGATATTGGAAAAAACGCTTGCGGAAGTTTCCCGCTCCAATCCTCAGCTTGTGCTTCTGCGGCAGGCAGACGGCAGTTTCCACGCAGGGACACCGCAGGGACTTGGAAAATTACAGGGGCTTGCCGTCAGCCGGAGGGGTGTAGGCGGCGTAGCGATGGAGTTGGAACTCTCGTTTGAAAAAGGGACCGTCTGTGTGCGTACGGAATACGCCATCAGGCGGACGCTTTCCCCGACTAAATTAACCATCGGGGACGATATTTACCTGCAAAGGAAAAGCGGCGGCTCCCTGACCGGAAATACCATACTGCCAAGCGGTTTTTTTGCAGTAAAGGAAATGCGGAATGAAGAAGGTACGCTGACGGGCGCCGCGCTTTACGGCGGCGGAAACGGTCATGGCGTAGGCATGAGCCAGTACGGCGCAAAAAAACTGGCGGAAATGGGAAAAACGCCGGAAGAAATACTTGCACATTATTTCCCCGGCACAACAGTACAGAAGGTAATGTAACACGCTGTCAGCCTGTATTTGGGGAAATATAAAAACCGGAAGCCGCTGTGAAATGCAGAAACTTCCGGTTTTTGTTTATCATTTTTAACGATAGGAAACGTATGTTTTGATTACTTCTACAACATGGTCTAAATCCAGCCGGGAGGTATTCAGTATCAGGTCGTAATTCTCCGCCTTGCCCCATTTCCCGCCTGTGAAATAGTTATAATAATTCGCGCGGCGTTTATCCGTTTTGATTACGGCAGCCTCTGCGTTTTTCTCCGGCAGGTCATAATGCCTGACAGCGCGCTCCACGCGGTCTTTCAAGTCCGCCTGCAGGAAAACGTTAATGCAGTTGGGATTTTCGGAAAGTACATAATTCGCGGAACGCCCGACAATGACACAGCTGCCCTCCTCCGCCACTTCCTTGATAACCTGTGACTGCACAAGGAATATTTTTTCACTCAAAGGCAGACCGCAGGAATCCATGCCCGAAGCCAGCGATGTAATGGAAAACAGAAGGTTGCCGGCGGAGGTGTTTTCCGCTTCCTTAAAGCACTCTTTGGAGAGCCCTGTCTTTTCCGCCGCAAGGTTTATCAGCTCGTTATCATAAAAAGGCACGCCAAGCGCGTCCGCAAGTTTTTTGCCTACAATTCTGCCACCGCTGCCATACTGTCTGCTGATGGTAATGATTTTATTTTGTTTCATATTTCATACACTCCTTAATTTTCAAAAAGTATTTTGCCTTCGCTTGATAAAGGCAGCATTTCTATATGTATTCCTGCCTGCATGGACAAGGCTTCGTTCCGATGTTTTATTATATACCACTTTCCCAAAAGTAGCAATGAGGAAATCCAAAATCGTGAACAGTAAAAGACTCTGTCTGTCCATGTTTTTTTGAAATTTCTCCGCCTTATCTTTACTTTTTGCAGAAAAATGAGTATGATGAAGGGTAAGACGGGAACGCCCGTTAAAAACTTTGAAAAGCTAAGGAGAATGAACGATATGGGAGAATCATTGACAGGCTTGAAAAGAAGCTGTATGTGCTGTGATGTAAACGAAACGATGATTGGGCAGGAGGTTACCGTTATGGGCTGGGTACAGCGCAGGCGCGACCTCGGACAGCTTATATTCATTGCCCTGCGCGACAAAACAGGGCTTGTGCAGATTGCCATTGACGGCAATACCGCCGAGCAGTCTCTGTTTGCCAAGGCAGAAACTATCCGCAGCGAATATGTGCTTGCAGTACGCGGCGAAGTTGCCGCAAGAACGCCGGAAAACGTCAACCCGAATATGAAAACAGGAAAAATCGAACTGATTGCAAAGGAACTGCGTATCCTTTCCGAGTCCGAAACGCCCCCGTTCCAGATCGAAGATTCCGTTTCCCCGAAGGACGATCTGCGTCTGAAATACCGCTATCTGGATTTACGCCGTCCCAGCCAGCTGAAAAATCTGGTACTGCGGCATAAAGTTGTGCAGGTCATTCGTAATTTTCTGGACGGCGAAAATTTTCTGGAAATCGAAACGCCTATTCTGGGCAAATCCACACCGGAAGGCGCGCGGGATTATCTTGTGCCCAGCCGCGTACACCCCGGGCAGTTTTATGGTCTGCCGCAGTCCCCGCAGCTGTATAAGCAGCTTCTGATGGTCGCAGGCATGGACCGCTATTACCAGGTTGCGAAATGTTTCCGCGACGAAGACCTCCGCGCCGACAGACAGCCGGAATTTACACAGGTAGACATGGAACTTTCTTTCATTGACGAAGAAATCATCATGGATATCAACGAGCGCATGATGCAGAAGGTATTCAAGGATATTCTGGATGTGGAAATCCCCCTGCCCCTGCCCCGTATGACGTATAAAGAGGCAATGGAGCGTTTCGGCTCGGACAAACCTGACGTACGTTTTGGCATGGAGCTGAAAAATATTTCCGAAGTTGTAGCAGGAACGGAATTTGTGGTATTCAAATCCGCGCTGGAAGCCGGAGGCAGCGTCCGCGCCATCAACGCAAAGGGCTGTGGCTCTTTCCCACGCAAAAAAATCGACTCCCTCGTGGAATTTGTAAAAACCTACCGCGCAAAAGGCCTTGCATGGATTGCCGTAAACGAGGACGGTACACTGAAATCCCAGATTGCGAAATTCTTTACGCCGGAAAAATTGCAGGAAATTGTAGACTGCATGGAAGGCAAACCCGGCGACCTGATTCTGATTTGTGCAGACAAAGACAAAGTCGTATTCGATTCCCTCGGTGCGCTGCGTCTGGAACTTTCCAAAATGCTGGAACTGACAAAACCAGATGATTTCCGTTTCCTTTGGGTAACAGAATTCCCCATGTTGGAATGGGACGAGGAGGAAAACCGTTATGTTGCGGTACACCACCCGTTTACCGCGCCTATGGACGAAGACCTGCCCCTGATTGATACAAAGCCCGGCGAAGTACGGGCAAAAGCGTATGATATCGTACTGAACGGCTACGAGCTGGGCGGCGGTTCTATCAGAATCCACCGCAGAGATATCCAGCAGAAAATGTTTGAACTGCTGGGTTTCACGCCGGAAGATGCGCAGGAGCGTTTCGGGTTCCTGATGGACGCGTTCAAATATGGCGTACCGCCCCATGGCGGTCTGGCGTTCGGGCTGGACAGAATCATCATGCTGATGAGCGGTGCAAGCAGTATCCGCGATGTTATCGCGTTCCCGAAGGTAAAGGACGCGTCCTGTCCAATGACCGATGCGCCCGGCGTAGTGGAAGAAAAACAGCTTGACGAGTTAGGCATTGCGATAAAAGAAGTGATTACAGAAGAGTAAAACCTTGAGGGCTTTGCCCTCAAACTCCCACAAGGGGCGCGCCCCTTGACCCGTTTTCCAGCCGCATAAAATGCGGCTGGGGAATCCAAACGATATTATGGAGTTTCCAGCGTAATCCCTCCCGCAAAACGCAGTTTTGCGGCAATCCAGGGTCAAGGGGGCGGGTGCCCCCTTGCAGGGTTTGGGACAGCGTCCCAAGGTTTGAATGTTTTCATCTTTTCAGGAGGAAGTATGCAGAGAAAAAAAGAGTTTTTTTTGCCTGAAATAAATGCAGATGCACCGCCGCCGCAGCCGCAGTTTTCCCTGCCGGACGCCCTCTGTCCCTGCTGCGGCGCAACCTCAATACCCAACGGCGGGGACGCGACCGCATTCATCTGCCCCCATTGTTTCTGGGAAATCGACCCCTTCCTCCATACCGAGGACGAACCAAGCGACCAGAACCATGGTATAACTTTACGGCAGGCGCGGGAAAATTACGCAACATTCGGCATAAGCTCAGAAAAATATCTGCAACTGCCCCACGCCCCACAGGAAATCTGGCGGCGCAGGAGCATTCGCCGTTTTTCGGATTCTCCCGTCTACCCCGAAACATTGTGCGAAATCCTTCGGGCAGGCATGGCCGCGCCTTCCTCCAAAAACAGACAGCCATGGAAATTCATTGTCGTTTCCGGCGGCGCAAAAAAAGAAATGCTTGCAGCATTCCAACAGGGCATAGAGCGGGAAAAGCACAGCACGCCGCTCCTGCCGGAAAGCCGTGAGCATATTGCCGGCGCAGAACATACTTTGGAAATCATGCGTTGCGCGCCGATAACCGTATTTGTTACGAACCCCATTGGGCGCAGCCTGTTTCAGAGCCTGACGCCGGAGGAACGGATTGCCGAAATCTGCAACATTCAGTCCATCGGCGCGGCAATGGAAAATATGGCACTTGCGGCGGAAGGGCTGGGACTTGGCAGTTTATGGATTGGGGATATTTTTTTCGCATACGAAGAACTGACACGCTGGCTGGATACGGACGGCGAACTGATGGCGGCCATGGCGTTCGGCTATCCTGCCGAGCACCCTGAAAAACGTCCCCGCAAATCGCTTGCCGATACCATAGAATGGCGGTAAACCTCGACTTTTTTACTCAGACAAAAACCCTTGTGGGCATCTCACAAAGCCCCAAGGGTTTCTTTTTTACAACGGAAAATCCACAAAGCCTTTTTTTGTCCAAACCACTACGTTCCGGAAGCCAATTTCCCTTGCCAGCCTTGCCGCTTCACCAAAACCAAAGCCAAGAGATGCCCCGTCATGGCTATCGCTGGAAAGCAGGATTTCTCCCTTGCGGTGGTAAATCTCTTTCAGCAGGAATACCGATGGATACGGTGATTTCCGCATGCCCCGATATATCGCCCCTGTATTGATTTCAAAGGGCTTTCCCGTTTCCAGCAAAGCGTCCAGAGCGGAAAGCGACGCATTCCTGTACCTTTTGTCCCCCGGGTCAAAAAAACGATTCCCTTCGTTGAATTTCGTTACCAAATCAAAATGCCCGATAAAGTCCGCATTTGTTTTCCCCACAACCTGTGATTCCAATTCATAAAACGCTTTCACATAAGCATATACATTCCCGCCAAAACCTTCCCGTACGCCCTGCGCGAACACTTCAGGACTTTCATCCACAGAATAATACACTCCGTCCCGCTCAACGGCATGTACGGAGCCAATTACATAGTCGAATGCGTCCGTCGGCTCATCGGAACCAAAATCCTGCTCAATACCGCAGAAAATCTCAATCCGCCCGTCGTATTTCTCCCGAAGGGCATGCACATCTGCAATATATTTCTGCACATTTTCCCTGCTCATGCAGTAGCTTTCGTCATATGCTGTATAGCTGTGTCCGGAAAAGCCCAGCGCGGAAAACCCCTTTGACAGAGCCGCCCGAACCATGCTTTCCGCCGTTTCTTTCCCATCGCAGTAAGTCGTATGCGTATGGAAATTCGCTTTCGGTATCCTCTCTGTCATTTCGTCATCTTCTCCTGTTTCACCTTATGGTCAATCACATGACGTCCGGCAAGCTCCTTTTTCACGTCCTCCAAGGAAATGCCCGCCTGCACCATCAGCACCATCACATGGTATGCAAGGTCAGCAATTTCATAGACCGTTTCCTTTTTATCTTCTGCTTTCGCCGCGATAATGACCTCTGTCGATTCCTCGCCAATTTTTTTCAAAATCTTATCCAGCCCTTTTTCAAAAAGGTATGTCGTGTAGGAGCCTTCCTTTTTCTCCTCTTTCCTGCCTTCCAGCAGTTCCATCAGCCCGTCCATGGTAAAGGGACGGCATTCCGGATTCTCATAGACCGGATACGCAAAGCAGGAATCCGTTCCCAGATGGCAGGCAGGGCCTTCCTTTTCCACCTCCACGACAAGCGCATCTCTGTCGCAGTCCGCCGTAATGCTTACGATATGCTGCACATTACCGGAAGTCTCACCTTTGCGCCAAAGCTCCTGACGGGAACGCGACCAGAAACACGTCCGCCTCTCGTTTATGCTGATTTGCAGGCTTTCGCGGTTCATATAAGCAACCGTCAGCACGTTTTTGCTCTCCGCGTCCACCACCACCGCGGGAATCAAGCCCTTTTCGTCAAATTTCAAATCCTCAATATTCACCATAAAAATATCCCTACTTTCTGACAACAACGCCTTTTTCCGTCAGCACCGCTTTCAAATCCTCTATTCCTACCTCGCCGAAATGGAAAATAGAAGCCGCAAGCCCCGCGTCTACTTTCGGCAGGCGCTGGAACAGCGTGACAAAATCCTCAATGCAGCCTGCTCCGCCGGACGCAATGACCGGAACGGAAACACGTTCACAAACCGCCTCCAACAGTTCCAAATCAAAGCCCTTTTTCACACCATCTGTATCAATGCTGTTGACAACGATTTCTCCCGCACCCATTTTTTCGCAACGGGTAATCCATTCCAGCGCGTCCATACCGGTATTTTCGCGTCCGCCCCTGGCGAATACCATAAATTTACCATCTACACGCTTTACATCTACCGAAAGCACGACGCACTGATCGCCATATTTTTTCGCCGCGTCCGCAACAAGCTGCGGGTTACGTATCGCGCCGGAATTGACGCTGACTTTATCCGCACCGCATTTCAGAACGCGGTCAAAATCCTCCAGCGTATTGATGCCGCCGCCGACGGTCAGCGGAATAAAGATATTCCGCGCAACCTCCCGCAGAATATCCGTAAACAGCCCGCGTCCTTCGGCAGAAGCCGTTATATCATAAAACACAAGCTCGTCCGCGCCATGCGCGCTGTAATATTTCCCCAGTTCCACAGGGGAAGACACATCGGCAAGCCCCTCGAAATTCACGCCCTTCACCACGCGCCCGTCCCGCACGTCCAGACAGGGGATAATCCGTTTCGTAATCATCTGCCTTCCCCCTTTGCTGCGGCCAACGCCGCTTTTAAGTCGATATTGCCTGTATACAACGCTTTGCCGAGTATCGCACCGTAGATGCCCAAACCGGAAAGCGTCCGCACTTCCTCCAGGGACGTCACCCCGCCGGACGCCACGATGTTCACCGAAAAACGACGGGAAAGTTCCTGGTAGAGCGCCATATTCGTACCGGAAAGCAGACCATCTCGCGAAATATCCGTACAGATGATAGTTTCCACGCCCAGCCGTTCCAGCCTTGCACAGAAATCAAAACAGCTTTCGGCAGAAACCTCCGTCCAGCCCTTAATAGCAACCATACCATCTTTAATATCCACACCAACGGCAATTTTTCCGCCGTATTTTTCCACCATATCCCGCAGAAAATCAGGGTTTTCCACCGCCGCCGTTCCGAGTATCACGCGGAATACGCCTGCATCCAGATATTTTCTGACGGTTTCCTCTGTGCGGATACCCCCGCCGACTTCCGTCAGCAGGCCGCTTGTCCGTACAATCTCCCGTATGGTTTCCAGATTCGGGGTACCGCCGTCCTTCGCTCCCTCCAAATCTACGACATGGAGGTATTTCGCACCCGCCGAAGCAAAGCCGCATGCGACCTTCGCCGGATTTTCGCTGTATACTGTTTTCTGCGCGAAATCACCTTTCACAAGGCGTACCGCCGCGCCGCCAATCAAATCTATGGCAGGAAATAATTCCATTCTGTTCCCTCCTAAAATTGTAAGACCGCGGGACGCTGTCCCGCACCCCGCAAGGGACATCTTCTCCGCTCCGTTCAGCGCCCCTCGACCCTTTTTCCATCGCATGTCATACGATGGGATTCTATTCATTGTGTTTCATTTAGAAAATAAACTTTGGATTGTTTTCAATGTATCATCCCATTTACGTTTTCTCTCGGATTCCTCTTTCCAACCAGCGTCCCATTCGCTGGAGAGCGAATAGCCGGAATCCACAACGCTGATATAGGAAAACTCCTTAAACTGCAAAATAACCCCTTCCGGCTGGCCATACGCGTCATGGAAACTGGTATAGGTATCCTTGAACAGCGTAAACCGTCCGGTTTCCTGTCGCTTGCCCTGTATTTCAATCGTCCCGTCAAACACATCGTCACGCAGGAAATAGGCGTAATATGTCCCTGTAATTTCTGCGGTAACAGGTTCCGCCTGCCCCTCCTCTGTGCACGACAGGTATTTTTCCACAAGCGTTTTTTTCGGCACGCACAGCCCCGCAAACAGGAACACTGTCATAGCCGCCAGAACTACGCACGCCGCGCCTTTTTTTGTCACACGCATTTACATTTCCTCCTAAGACCACGGGACTCCGTCCCGTACCCTGCAAGCCCTTTAAAAAGGGCTTGACCCTAAACTTTTTCTTTCCATCGCACAAATATTGTGCGGCGAAAACCAAACAAATTGTTCCAGAATGCACTCAATTTTATCTCCAAAAATAAAAATTGCGTTCCGCCGTGCCTGCACGGCGGCAATAAAGTTCTTTGCCCCTCTTTCTATCAAGAAAGAGGGCGGGGTGCGGGGCCTATGCACCGTCAAGAGAAGGCGGCGGGCGGAACGCCCGTTTTGCAGCCGAATGGCTGCAAAATGCTTTGACCTCGCCCCGCGGTTCTCCCCTCACTCACAAAACGCCTTGAGTATCCGCAGCCCCGTTTCGCCGCTTTTCTCCGGATGGTACTGTACGCCGTATACATTCCCCAGTTCCACAGACGCCGTCAGCGGCACACCGTATCCCGCAGTCGCAGTCACGTCCTGCCCGCAGTCCACAGCGGCATAAGAATGTACAAAATACACACAGTCCCCCTCCTGAATATACCGGTACAGCCCGCTTTTTTCCCTGCCCTTCGGAAACTCCAGCCCATTCCAGCCAATATGCGGCACCTTCAGCCCTTCCCCAATCATCGGCGCAATCGGTTTCACGCTCCCCGCAACCAGCCCCAGACCATCATGCTCCCCATATTCATAGCTTTTCTCAAACAAAAGCTGCATTCCCAGACAAATGCCTAAAAGCGGCTTACCCGCCGCCGCTTCTGCTTTCACAACCTCGTCCAGCCCGCTTTTACGCAGTTTTTCCGCCGCATCGCCAAACGCACCCACGCCTGGCAGTATAATCCTGTCACAACGGCGCATTTCCTCCGCATCGCTCGTTACAATCACTTTTTCGCCAATATATTCCAGCGAACTTCGCAGAGAAAACAGGTTCCCCACGCCATAATCCACAATCGCAACCATCACAGCACCCCCTTCGTGGACGGAATTTCGTTCTTATATTCCTCCTGTACAGCAGCAGCCTTCGCCAGTGCACGCGAAACCGCCTTGAACGCGCCTTCTATAATATGATGCGAATTTTTTCCCCGCAGCTGTAAAATATGCAGGTTGATATTCGCATTCCGTACAAAAGCGTTGAAAAATTCCTCTGCCAGTTCCGTATCAAACGTCCCGACTTTTTCCGCAGGAATTTCAAGACCATACTCCAGCCAGTTCCTGCCGGATAAATCCACCGCCGCCAATATCAGCGCTTCGTCCATCGGCAGGGTAATATCGCCGTAGCGGGCAATGCCGCGCCCTTCGCCCAATGCCTGCCGGAACGCCATACCCAGGCAGATGCCGATATCCTCCACAGAATGGTGGTCGTCCACCTCTGTATCGCCCTTGCATTGCACTGCCAAATCAAACCGCCCATGCTTCGCAAACAGCGTCAGCATATGGTCTAAAAAGCCTACTCCGGTCGCAATATCGCCTTTCCCAGTCCCGTCTATGGAAAGCGAAAGGGAAATATTCGTTTCCGCCGTTTTTCGCTTAATTTCTGCCTTTCTCACGCTTCACACCCCCTTTTGTTCCGCCAGAACTTCTGCCAGCTTTTCCAGCAAAATGTCCATCTGTTCCGGCGTGCCGATGGTAATGCGCACAAAATCCTTTATCTTTTCCTTTCCAAAATGCCGCACCAGAACGCCCTTTTTCTTCAATTCCTGATAGACCGTTTCACCCGCCAAATTCTCTGATTTTGCAAAAATAAAATTTGCTGCGGAAGGAAGAACAGTAAAGCCCAGTTCCCGCAGACGGGCAGCTGTCAGTTCCCTCGTTTCCGCAATTTTTGCCGCGTTTTTCCGGTAATAAGCGTCACTCTCCACTGCCGCTTCGCCCGCCGCCAACGTCAGCCGGTTGATATTATACGGGTTTGTGGAATATTTAATTTTTTCCAAATCTGCAATCAGTTCTTTATCCGCAATGGCAAAGCCCAGCCTTGCCCCTGCAAGGGAGCGCGATTTTGAAAACGTCTGCACCACCAGAAGGTTATCGTATTGTTTCGTCAGTTCCACACAGCTTGTCCCGCCGAAATCAACATATGCCTCGTCTATCAGCACCACATTCTGTGGATTGCTCCGCAAAATTTCTTCAATCTCCGAAACGGAAATTTCCATACCCGTCGGCGCGTTGGGGTTAGCGATGACGACCATCTTCCCAATCCCGCAGTAATCCCGGTAATCAACAGAAAAATCCTCTTTCAGCGGAATCTGCACAGAAAGCACATGGTACAAATCCGCATAGACCGGATAAAACCCGTAGCTGATTTCCGGAAATGCCGCGCCGCGTTCGGCATCGCAAAACGCCATAAACGAAAAATTCAATATATCGTCCGAGCCATTGGAAAGGAACACATTTTCCGGCTCCACACCATAAAGCGCGGCAAGTTTTTCTTTCAAAACGCGCCCCGTCGGGTCAGGGTAAAGGTTCAACCGGCTCGTTTCCGCCGCCGAAATTCGTTCCAGCACTTCCGGCGAAGGCGGATAAGGCGATTCGTTCGTATTCAGCTTCACATACTGCTGGTCCTGCGGTTGTTCTCCCGGCGTATATGCTTCCAGCCTCGCAAAGCGCGGACTCATAAATCTGCTCATTACTGTTCCTCCTTTTCCGCGCGTATCAGTGCAGAGCGGGCATGTGCATGCAGGCCCTCCCGTTCGGCAAAGCGGGCAATTTTTCCCGCTTCTTCCGCCAGCGCATCTTTTGTATAATAAGTAAACGAAGATTTCTTGATAAAATCGTCCACAGAAAGCGGACTGGAAAACCGCGCCGTACCGCTTGTAGGCAGGGTATGGTTTGGTCCTGCGAAATAATCGCCCAAAGCCTCCGGTGCATTCCTGCCAAGGAACACAGACCCCGCATGGCGAATCATTGGCAGATATTGAAATGGCTCGTCCACACAGATTTCCAGATGCTCTGGCGCGATGCGGTTGGAAATCTCCACCGCCTGCGCGATGCTTTCCGCAAGAATGATTTTTCCGTTTTTCTCAATGGATTCACGGGCAATCTCCGCGCGGGGCAGTTCCGCAAGCTGCCGCTCGATTTCCGCCGCAACAGCCTCCGCAAGCGCCCTGCTTTCCGTCACCAGAACCGCCGCCGCCATTTTGTCATGCTCCGCCTGTGAAAGCAAATCCGCCGCAACGACAGCCGGGTCGGATTTCCCGTCTGCGATTACCAAAATTTCGCTCGGCCCCGCAATCATATCAATCGAAACCTGTCCAAAAACCTGCCGCTTTGCCTCCGCGACAAAAGCGTTCCCCGGGCCGACAATTTTATCTACGCGCGGCACGCTTTCCGTTCCATAGGCCAGCGCGGCAACCGCCTGCGCCCCGCCCATTTTGAATATACGGTCAACGCCTGCCACTTCCGCCGCCGCAAGTACATCAGGGTTCAGTTTCCCGTCCTTCGCAGGCGTCGTCATAATAATTTCGCCCACACCCGCAATCTTCGCCGGTATACAGTCCATCAGCACCGTAGAGGGATAGCTTGCCGTTCCGCCGGGAACATACAGCCCGACCCGCTCCAGCGGAATATACCGCTGTCCCAACAGCACACCTTCCCGCTCTGCCACGACAAAATCCTGCCGTTTCTGCTTCTCATGGAACGCGCGGATATGCGCCGCCGCTTCCCGCAGAATCTCCAAAAAATCTGTATCCACCGCCGCCAGTGCTGCTGCCCGCTCCTCTGCGGAAACCTCCAGCGTTTCCAACTCCGCATTGTCAAATTCCCGCCCGTACCGCTTCAGGGCTTCGTCTCCATTCTGCCGCACATCGGCAATGATTCCGGAAACTGCGCCGGAAACGTCCTGTTTCTCCTCCTGACGGGCAAATATCCCCGCATCGCCCACCTGATTATATTCATAAATCCGAATCATGGTTGCTCCTTTCTTCCCGTCGAAAATCCAGCCGCACCAGCTTTTTACCATTCGGCAGGGCATGTTCCTCCGTTCCCAACAAGCCGTATCCGATTTCAAGCATCGCTGCCGCCAGTGTCTGCCCGTCTATTTCATGATGTACCTGTTCCAACCCATCGAAAACATGAAGATACGGCGAAACCGACACAAACCCATCTGTCGGATTGGCCTGTATCACACAGGAAACAAACTCCGGCGAAACCTGCCGGACAGCCTGCTGGAAACATCTATATCCGATATATTCCACCAGCAGGTTTGCAGCCAGCAGTTCCGCATGCGGCAAAACCGTATCTTCCGCCAGCAAATCCGCCGGAATACATTCCAAAATATCCCCCAGCGCGCTATGTCTTGTTTTACATTCCGCAAGATATTCCCTGTTCACGTCCACACCGTAAACCTTCTGATATTTCCCTTTGTCAGCATGTTCCAGTCCATTGCCGCCTGCCACACCGAGTACCATCGCCGTTTTCACCGGGAACTCCGCAAACTGCCCCTTCATAATCGTGTTCATTGTTTGTAACTGCTGCACAGTATCCAGCTTCATATGGCTTTCATAATCCGCAAGGCTGATTTTCTCCCAGGGGTTCTTCACAGCTTTCCCTCCTGCTTTTCCGCTTCCCTGCCTGTTTCGCAAAACTCCGCGACCCTGCTGCATATTTCGCGTATTCTTTCATTCTTGAATTTATAGCTGGCCTTGTTCGCAATCAGGCGCGCGCTGATATTTACAATTTCCTCCAGCACTTCCAGGTTATTCTCCCGCAGCGTCACGCCTGTTTCCACAATATCCACAATCACATCTGACATTTTCAGCACCGGCGCAATCTCGATTGAGCCATGCAATTCGATGATGTCAATTTCCCTGCTTTTTCCGCGGTAATACTCCCTTGCGATATTGGGGAATTTTGTTGCGACGCGCAGCGTATGCTCAGAGTCCTGCCGCTCGCCCTTCACCCCCGCAACCGCCATGCGGCATTTCCCCATGCCTAAGTCCAGCAGTTCATATACGTCATAAGGCTGTTCCAGCAGAATATCCTTGCCGACCACACCAATATCCGCCGCGCCCCGCTCCACGTAAACTGCCACATCGGAGGGCTTCACCCAGAAATAACAGACACCGTTTTCCTCGTCCTCAAACACCAGCTTGCGCCCGCCCTCGTGTATTTCCGGGCAGCCACAGCCGATTTTTTCAAAAATATCATATGCCTTTTCGCCCAGCCGCCCTTTCGGCAGAGCAATATTGATTTTATTCCGCAACGATTTCAAGCCCCCTCTCCCGCATACAGAGCAGCTGTTTGTATTTCAGTCCGCCCATATTTTTCTTCTGCACCGCAACGCTCTGCCCGTTATCTGTCAGCATTTGCGCCGCCTGTGCCAGAGCCGCTGTGTCCGTCCCGTCGTCGTAAAGCAGGAGCGTATCCACGTCATACTCCCGTTCTGCCGTCTCAAAACGTTCCAGCAGGTCAAGGGAAAGCGCGAAACCAATTGCATCTGCATCTTTGCCCAGCTTCTGCACCAGCTTGTCATACCTGCCTCCGCTCAAAATACTGCTCGGCACACCGTCAATGAACCCCTGAAATATCACACCGTTGTAATAATCCATATCGTTTACAATGGAAAAATCCAGATGTACGCGCTTCTCGTTTCCGCCCGTTTTCAGACAACGCAGAATATCCTCCAATTCTGCCGCAGCACGTTCCATTTTTTCATTACAGCAAAGGGACTGCATCTGCGGCAGAGCGTCTTCCAGTGTGCCGTAAAGCCCTGCAATTGTTTCCAGCCGTTCCCGCATATCGTTGTCTGTGCCGCACTCCCGACAAATTTCGCGTATCCCATGCGCATTTTTTTCGCTGATGCAGTGCAGCACATTTTTCTGCTGTGCCAGCCCCAGTCCGCTCTGCTCTATCAACCCCGCCAGAAAGCCCATGTGAGAAAGATCCAAAATATATTCCTCGCTGATGGCCTTCAGGCTTTTCTGCGCCAGAAGCAATATTTCCAGTGTAGCATAGCTGTCCACTTCGCCGATATATTCCAGCCCGACCTGCATAATCTCCCTGTATTCCCCCGCACCCCTGCGCGCGCGGTATACATTTTCATTATAATAAACCCGCTCTGCCATTTCGCGGCTGCCCCTTGTATTTTTTACAATAGAAAGTGTCACGTCCGGCTTTAACGCCAGGAGTTTACCGTCCAGCCCTGTAAACGTCAGGATATTTTCACTGTTGAGGAAACTCCTGTTTTCCGCATAAAAATCATATTCCTCAAATTTGCTCATCTTAAATTTACGGTAGCCGAACTGCTCAAATATCGTGCGCAGGCTGAATATCACCTGTTCTTCTTTTTTCAAAAGCATCTCTGCCTGTTTCAATCCCTTCACTTCCTTCCTTATGCATATAATAGTATCCCATTTCATCACTTTAGTCAAGTAGCACACTAAAGTATTTTTATTTTTCCGCAAATAAAAAAGCCGGAATTTCGGAATACTGCCATCAGGAAATAATCTTTCCACATAATGGGCGTTGCCATAAGAAAATTTCATTTTTTGAAGCGTCTGAAAAATCAGG